>CAUVGV010000067.1:0-11395 GCA_963551505.1 uncultured Kingella sp. | reverse complement strand
AACGTTTCGCATGGATAAAAAATTTGGCTTGGGGCGTAGCTCGGCAAAATTCACTAAAACATTGCCTGCCAAAAATTACCAAAAATCTGTTCAATCCAAAGAGGATACGGAGAAATGGAAAATTACGCACAAAGGCAAGCAAGTGATTTTAGACCAAATGGTTGAAGACGATGTGAGTTACAGTGCCAGCACCACCACTTTTACGCCCAACGGCAAAACAGTTCTCATTGAACGCCGTTTTTATTTACCCTAAATTGCCCATAATCAAGAACAGGCAGCCTGAAAACCGATTTTCAGGCTGCCTTTTTTGTGTTTACACGAGATTAATGATGCCCGCATCCACCTTTGTGTTTCTGCTCTTCCAACACATCGTGCGCTTGCATATCGGCGTGATACGAACTGCGTACCATTGCGCCAATGGCAGCGTTGGTAAAGCCCATCGCGTAGGCTTCTTTTTCAAATTCTTTAAACTGCTCGGGGGTAACGTAGCGCAGCACAGGCAAATGGCTGTTGGATGGCTGCAAATATTGCCCCACGGTAATCATTTCGATGTTGTTGGCGCGCATATCGCGCATGATTTCGCGGATTTCGTCGTCGGTTTCGCCCAAGCCCACCATGATGCCCGATTTGGTGGGGATGTGCGGCATCATTTCGCGGTAGCGGCGCAACAGTTCCAGCGAGTGTTTGTAGTCCGCACCAGGGCGCGCCATTTTATACAAGCGCGGGTGGGTTTCTAGGTTGTGGTTCATCACATCGGGTGGGTTTTTCGCCAGAATGTCCAATGCGATGTCTAGGCGGCCGCGAAAATCGGGCACTAAAATTTCAATTTTGGTGTTGGGGCTGGTTTTGCGGATTTCGTTGATGCAATCGGCAAAGTGTTGCGCACCGCCATCGCGCAAATCGTCGCGATCCACCGAAGTAATCACCACATATCGTAAGCCCATGGCGGCAACCGATTCGGCAAGGTTTTTGGGCTCGTCTTTGTCTAATTCGTTGGGACGACCGTGCCCCACGTCGCAGAATGGGCAGCGGCGGGTGCAGATGTCGCCCATAATCATAAAGGTTGCCGTGCCATAGCTGAAACATTCGCCGATATTGGGGCAGCTGGCTTCTTCGCACACGGTGTGCATTTTTTGCGTGCGCAAGATGTCTTTAATTTCAAAGAATTTTTTGCTGCTGGGGATTTTGGCTTTAATCCAAGATGGTTTTTTGATTTTTTCTTCTAGCGGAACAACTTTGATGGGGATGCGCGCGGTTTTGCTGGCGCCTTTGTGTTTCACGCCTTTGGCGTTGTCTAGGGGGTTGGTGGTTTCGGTGGACATGGTTTTGCTTTCTGTTGAGTGTGTTGTTTTCAGGCTACCTGAAAACGGTTTTGGTTTCATTGTGGGCGGTTTGGCAGCCGTCAATGCGCTTTCAGGCAGCCTGAAAACCGAGAGCGGCGATTATAACCCTTTTCGCATCACCCGTTGCGCCAGCGTGTTGGACAGGCGGTTGAGCCAATAGAGCAGCTTGGTTTTGCCGCCCATGATTTCGTAGCGGTTGCGCTGGAAGTCGCGCCAAAATTCGTCTGCCAACTCGTCAGGCGAGATTTTGAGATGGGCGTGCCCTTTGCCTTGCGACATCGGCGTGGCAACCATCGGCGGCATCAGTTCAAACACGCGCACGGGCGTGCTTTCCAACTGCCAGCGCAGGGTTTGGCTTAGGCTGTGCAGCGCGGCTTTGCTGGCGCAATACAGGGCGCAGGTTTCTTTGGGCACAATCGCCAGGCCTGAGGACACATTGACTACGGCGGCTTCGCGCTGCGCGGTCAAAATCGGCAGAAAGGCGAGTGTGAGCTGGGCGGGGGCGGTGAGGTTGATGTTGATTTCTTGGGCGATGTCATCTGCCGTTTGCGTGGCAAAAGGCTGGGTGAACTGCACGCCCGCGTTGTTTACCAAGATGCTGACATCGGGAAAATCGCGCACAAGGCGTTCACGGTCGGCAGCCTGCGACACATCGGCAACGGTAATCAGGCAGCCTGAAAGCTGGTCGGCGGCTTGGCGCAAGGCATCTTCGCGCCTGCCTGCGAGTATCACGCGGTTGCCTGCGTTGTGGAATTTTTTTGCCAGCGCAAAGCCGATGCCTGTTGCGCCGCCTGTGATAAGGACGGTGTGGTGGGTGGGGGTCATGGTTGGGATGGGATGGATGAAGCGTGTGGGCTGGGCGGTGTGTTTCAGGCTGCCTCAATTGTTAAGCTAACTCGCGCACCAAATGCGCCGCCAGCTTCTCCGCCACTTCGCCCCAGCTTGGGCAGGGCTGCACAAAATCGGCGATTTGTGCCATTTCCAGTCCCGCATAGCCGCAGGGATTGATTTGGTGAAACGGCTCTAAATCCATGTTCACATTCAACGCCAAGCCGTGATACACCGAGCCGTTTTTAATCCGCAGCCCGAGCGAGGCGATTTTGCGCGCGCCCACATACACGCCGGGGCGGTCGGGGTCGTTGGCGGAGGCGATGCCGTATTCGGCAAGGGTGGCGATGATGGCGTTTTCCAGCGCGGAAACGATGGCGCGCACGCTGGTTTTGCGGCGTTTGAAGTCTATCATAGTGTACACGACCACTTGCCCCGGCCCGTGGTAGGTGATTTGCCCGCCGCGGTCAATTTGCACCACGGGGATGCTGCCTGAAAACAGCAAATGCTCGGGCTTGCCCGCCAAGCCTTGTGTGAACACGGGTGGGTGTTCCACCAGCCAAAGTTCATCTTCGGTGTTGGGTGTGCGGCGGTCGTTAAACTGCTTCATGGCTTCAAACGTGGGGGTGTAGTCCACCATGCCTAGATTCTTGATTTTCATGTTTCAGGCTGCCTATTGGGTGCGTTAATACACCACTTTCACCATTGGATGCGCGGTTACGGCGCGATAAATGTTGTCTAGATGTTCTTGGTTTTCGGCATACACGGTTACCGTTGCGCCCAGATAATTGCCTTTGGAGCTGGGGCGGATTTTGACGTGTTCTTCGGTGGTATTGGGCGCGTGTTGCTGGATGGCTTTTAGAATTTCGCTGGCGAAATCGGGGTGGGCTGCGCCCATGATTTTGAGGTCAAAGTGGGTGGGGAAGGCGATAAGGGGTTTTTGTTCGGTCATGGTGGATACCTTTCTAAGGCGGGTTGTGTGATGAGTTATGGTTTTCAGGCTGAGACCTTTGCGAAAATTTTGAGGCAGCCTGAAATCTAAAATGGAACGGCGGCTCGCCGCCAAATGGTGGATTAAACAGAGCATTACTGGTTTGCCAAGATGTCGGCGAGCCGCCGACGCTCCATTGGTTGTTTTACGGTTTTCAGGCTGCCTCTTCATCGCAATGAGGCAGCCTGAAAACGGTTAGGCGATTAGGGCAAAATCAACGCCATAAACAAATTGCTGCTGCCGCGTTGCACCAGCAAGGGGATGTTTTTGCCTGCGCTCTCAATAGCGGCGTTAAAGTCTTCTTGGCTGTGCACTTCTTTGCCCGCCACTTCCAGCAAAATATCGCCACGGCGCAAGCCTGCGTTGGCGGCGATGCCTTTCACATTGCTCACCACAATCTTGCCGTTGCTGTTCACAATCAGCGTTAAGCCAGCGGCGGCAAATTGGAAATCGTCCACATTGTCGCTGCCCTCGTTGCTTTGGCGTTCGGCTTTGGTGGTGATGTCGTTTTGCGTGCCCAGTTTGATTTCCACTTCGTGCATCTGCCCTTTGCGCCACACGCCCAGTTTTACGGTTTGGTTGGGTTTGAGCGAGCTGATGGTCATCGGCAAATCGCTGGATGAGCGCACTTCGTTGCCGTTTACGCTGCGAATAATGTCGCCCACTTTCAAGCCGCCTTGCTCGGCGGGGCTGCCTGCCAACACTTTGGCAACCAACGCGCCCGTGGGCTTGTCTAGCCCAAAGGTTTTCGCCAAATCGTAGCTCACTTCTTGAATCACCACGCCCAGTTGCCCGCGTTCCACCTTGCCCGTAGCTTTGAGTTGGTCGGCAACATTCATGGCAACGTTAATCGGAATGGCGAACGAGATGCCCATAAAACCGCCGCTGCGGCTGTAAATTTGCGAATTGATGCCCACCACTTGCCCTTTTAGGTTAAACAAAGGCCCGCCCGAATTACCGGGGTTGATGGCAACATCGGTTTGGATAAACGGCATATAGCCATCATCGGGCAGGGTGCGGTTTTTGGCGGAAACAATGCCTGAGGTAACGCTGTTTTCAAAGCCAAACGGTGCGCCAATAGCCGCCACCCATTCGCCTGATCTCAACTCATCGGGGTTGCCGATTTTAACGGTGGGCAGGTTTTTGGCTTGGATTTTCAGCAGGGCAACATCGGATTTTTCGTCTTGCCCGATGAGCTTGGCGGGGTATTGGCGTTTGTCGTTTAGGGTTACTTTGATGTTGGTCATGCCTTTGATGACGTGGGTGTTGGTGAGGATGTAGCCATCGGGGCTGATGATGAAGCCCGAGCCGAAGTTGGCACTGGTGGCGTTGTCGTCTTCGGAAAAATCGGGGGCGTTGGGGGTGAGCCGTTTGAAAAATTCCATAAATGGGTCTTCGTTGCCGTTGTTGTCGTCTTCATCGCGTTCGCGCGAGGCTTGGATATTAACGACTGCGCCGCCTTCGCGGGCAACCAGTTGGGCAAAATCGGGCAGCATCATGCCCACTGTGCCATCGGCTTTGGGCGGCTCGGTTTGTTTGATGATGCTGGGAGGCTCGGATGCGGCGGGGGGAGTGGGCGTGTTGTCGCCACAGGCGGCAAGGGCGAGGGCGGCGAGGATGGTTAGGGAGAGAAGAGATTTGTTCATTTTTAAGGTGTCCTTTTAGGCTTTTCAGGCTGCCTTGGGATATTTGATTGATGGGGATGGGGGGCGATAAGCGGTGGCGGCGTTATCGCGTTGGTGCTATATGGGGAAACTCGCCGCAAAATCAACCGAGTGAGAATAATGTTTTGCCGTGTTGTTTGAGCCATGCTTGGGCGGCGGGACTTTGCGGGCTGTGGCGTTGCACCAGTTGCCAAAAGGCGCGGCTGTGGTTGGGGTGGCGCAGGTGGCAGAGTTCGTGGATGCACACATAGTCTTGCACGTTGCTGGGGGCGCAAATCAGCCGCCAGTTGAGCTTGATACCTGTGCGCGCGCGGCATACGCCCCAAAAGGTTTTGGCGCGGGTGAGGCTGATGGCGGCGGGGATGAGTTGCAGGCGTTGGCTGTGGGCGGCGAGCTTGGGCAGCAGGATGGCATCGGCAGCCTGAAACAGATGTCGGCGCAGCAAATCGCGTTGCTCGGCGGGGTTGGATTGCTGCGGCAGCCTGAAAAGGCGTTGGCGGTCGCAGCGTTCTATTTGGGCGACGGGGGCGGGGCGCAGGGCGTAGGGTTCGCCTGTAAACAGGATGCTGGGCGGCAGAGTTTCAGGCTGCTCTGCCAGCGCGGCGGGGGCTTGTTGCAGGATGTGGATAAGCGTGGCTTCGTTGTCGCGCAGCCAGTTTTGCAGTTGGGCGGGGCTGAACCATTTGGGGATGCTGAGGTTAAGGCTGCTGGCATCGCGGGCGCGGATGATGATGTTGCGCTGGGTGTTGCGTTTGATGTGGAGGGCGATGGGGGTGTGGTTGGCTAGGGTGTGGATTTGAATCATGCGTTGGGTGGGGGAGGCAGCCTGCGTAGTGAAGCGGAGTTGCGAAGCTAAAATGGGGGCGGGGCATTTCTTGTTTTCAGGCTGCCTGATTTATTTCAGGTTGAAAGCATGGCAAAACCTACAACCGATGGTGCATCAAAGGTTTGCCGACATTTTTCCAAGCAGCAAAGCCTTGTTGAATACAGATTTGGCGACGAATCGTTGCTGTTCCATTTTAATTTTCAGGCTGCCTATTTGGGTTTCACATGGGAAATCTCTGCCTGCCGCGCTTCAATCCAATCTTCGCAAAGCTGCATCAAATCCGCTTCGCTCTCCGCCGCTTGATAGGAAATCGGCTCGCCAATCACCACTTGAATCACGCCCGGTTTTTTCCAAATGGCATTCTTCGCCCAAAATTCGCCACTGTTGAGCGCGACGGGCACAATATCCATTTCAAACAGCTTTGCCATGCGCGCGCCGCCGAGTTTGTAGCGTCCGCGTTCGCCCGCTTTCATGCGCGTGCCCTCTGGGAAGATGACAATCCACAAGCCTTGCTGTTTGCGCTTTAAGCCTTGTTCGGACAGCATCCGCATGGCATCCGCGCCCGATTTGCGGTCAATGCCGATTGCGCCACCCAGTTTCAGCGCCCAGCCGAAGAAGGGGATGCGGAACAATTCTTTCTTTAAAACATAGGTTTGCAGGGGGAAGATTTGCTGCAAGGCAAAGGTTTCCCAGCCGCTTTGGTGTTTGGAGCAGATAATGGCGGGCGCAGCGGGGATGTTTTCCCTGCCGCGCACTTCGTAGCGCAACCCGACAACGTGTTCCAGCACCCACAGCAGCAGCGCTGTCCACGCCTTGCCCACGCGGTTCACGCCTTTGGGGAACGGCGCGGCAAGCACGGCGCAGAGAAACATAAGCGGTAGGGTGATGGCTAGGACGATGTAGTAGATGATGTTTTTTAGGTAAATCATGGGGTGGTCTTTTTCAGGCTGCCTTTGGGGTTTCAGGCTGCCAATGGAGCAGCGACGGCTCGTCGCCATGTTATCGGTTGAAATGGAACAAGGTTGCGCTTGCGGTTGGAGATGTTGGCAAGCCACGGATGTGCCATGTTGGCTTGGTTGAATTGGTTTTCAGGCTGCCTTTTATGTTTTCAGGCTGCCTATGGACGTTGTTACAACCCGCCGCCCATGCCGTTGGCAATATCGTGCACGGCGGTTACATACATTCGGCTGTGGTTGTAGTGCCACACGGTGTAGAAATTATTGAGCCCGATGTAGTATTGATATTGGTTGGGGGCGGTTTCTAGGCGATAGAGCAGGGCGGGTTCGCTGTCGGCAACACTGCCCAAGGGTTGTACGCCCATTTGGCGCAGTTGCCCGACGGTGTGGTTGAGCGCGGTTTTTTCGTTGAGCAGGGCTTGGATTTGCGGGGTGTCTTGGGCAACGTTTGCGCCGATGAGCATGGGTTTGCCTGTTTGCCAGCCGTGTTGTTTCATGTAATTGGCAACGGAGGCGGCAACATCGGGCACGCTGCCCCAAATGTTGCGCTGGCGGTCGCCGTCAAAATCCACGGCGTATTGGCGAAAGCTGGATGGTATAAATTGCGGCATCCCCATCGCGCCGGCGAAGCTGCCTGTGAAGCTGAACGGGTCGCGGTTTTCTTGTTGGGCGAGTTGCAAAAATTCGCCTAATTCTTTTTGGAAAAACGCGCCACGGCGGGGGTAGTCAAAAGCCAGCGTGGCGAGCGAATCGGCAACGCGGATGCTGCCTGAATTTTTGCCGTATTGGGTTTCTATGCCGATGATGGCGACGATAAGCTCGGCCGGCACGCCGTATTGCTGCGCGGCGCGGTCTATGGCAGCGCGGTTTTGCGCGTAGAACGCTCGCCCTGCGCTGATTTTCAGGCTGCCTGAATTGTTGGCAGCAAATTTGTACCACGGCTGGGTGGTAGCGGGGCGGTTCATGGTGTTGATGAGGTTGCCGCGATAGTTTACTTGGGCGAAAAAGTTGTTCAGATAATCCAGCGGTAAGCCGTTGTGTTGGTGTTGGTATTGGATAAAGGCTTGCACGTTGGGGTTGGCAAGAAAGCCTGTTTGGGCTACGGGCGCGGCGGCTTGGTTGAAAAAGGGCGGTTCGGCGGCGGGGCGGTTGTCCAGCATTTCCATCAGTGGGTCTTTGGGCGCGGGCTGGGTGGGCAGTTCGGTTTCGGGCGGTGCGCTGGTGCAGGCGGCGAGCAGCGCGGTGAGGGCTAGGGCAGCGAGGGGCTTGATGTGGGGCATGATGGTGTGGATAGTGTAAATGGCGGTTAATTTAATGGGTGCGAGTTTAACAAATTATGGCGGGTTGAGTGTGGTTTAAATGTAAACGAGAGGCGATTTTCAGGCTGCCTAAAATAGGGATTTGCTTTATAATCAGATTCGTATTTTGTTAATGCGTGTGAAGCTGCGCTTATACATAGCGGGCTCAATACCGATGAGAACAATAGTTTTAATAAAAGTGCAAAGGAAATCAACCATGAACCAAGCGGTTAAACCCCAAAAATCCACCCTATCGCGCCGCGAAAAAGAAGCGCAACGCGGCGTGCGTCAATGCTCTTTTCGCTTAAAAATAGAAACGATTGAAAAGCTGGATAAGCTGGCGGCGGAAACGGGGCTTTCGCGCACGGCGGTGTTGGAATGGTTGGTAACCAATGGGTTGTGATGTTTCGCGTTTGCGAAGATGCGTTTACTTGTTTTCAGGCTGCCTTTGATGATGCATGATGCAGATTGAAAGGCAGCCTGAAAACCATTTGGCGCGCCTTATCGCCTGCCCAATCGTTGCCATAAACACTTTTCAGGCTGCCTAATTTTTTGTAAACATTCGTTTATAATCCCCTTTTTTCACACGCAAGGAAACGCCATGCAACTGCCCGTTATCCAACCCGAATACGCCCAATATCTGTTTGATTTTGAACAAACCTTGCTGCAAAACCACAGCAAAATAGAAGCATGGTTTCGCAGCCAATGGAAGCAGCATCGCCCGCCGTTTTATGGCTCGGTGGACATCCGCAACGCGGGCTACAAAATGGCTTCCATTGATATGAATTTGTTTCCCGGCGGCTTCAATAATCTGAATCCCAACTTTATCCCGTTGAGCACCATTGCCGCGCAAGATGCGGTGGAACGCGCCTGCGAAAGCGCGAAATCGGTGCTGCTGATTCCCGAAAATCACACGCGCAACACCTTTTATCTGCAAAATGTGTACGCGCTGGCGGGCATTTTGCGCGATGCGGGCTTTGACGTGCGCATCGGCAGCCTGAATCCCGAAATCACCGCGCCCACCGCGCTGGAAACCGCGCAGGGCAACACCATCACGCTGGAACCCTTGCAACGCACGCGCGAGCGCGTTCACTTGGCGGACGGTTTTTCACCTTGCTTTATTTTGCTTAACAACGATTTATCCGCAGGCGTGCCCGAGATTTTGCAAGGTATCAGCCAAACCGTGTTGCCCCCGCTGCATGGCGGCTGGACAACGCGGCGCAAAACCGCCCACTTTGCCGCTTATAACCAAGTTGCCGCCGAATTTGCCGCGCTGCTTGGGCTGGATGAATGGCAAATCAACCCGTATTTTGAACAAGTGAGCGGCTTGGATTTCCAAGAACGCGCGGGCGAAGATGCGCTGGCGGCGGCGGTGGAGCGCGTGTTAGCCAAAATCCAAGCCAAGTATGACAAAAAAGGCATCCGCGACAAGCCGTTTGTGATTGTGAAAGCCGATGCGGGCACTTACGGCATGGGCGTGATGAGCGTGAAATCCGCCGATGAAGTGCGCAGCCTGAACCGCAAAAATCGCAACAAAATGGCGAAAATCAAAGAAGGCTTGGAAGTGAGCGAAGTGATTGTGCAAGAAGGGATTTATACCTACGAAACGCTGAATGGCGCGGTATCCGAGCCTGTGGTTTATATGATGGATCGCTTTGTGATTGGCGGCTTTTTCCGTGTGCACGAAGGGCGCAGCAACGATGAAAACTTGAACGCAGGCGGCATGGTGTTTGTGCCGCTGGATGAGAGCATTCCCAGCGCAGGCAGCGCGGCGGACGCGGCAACCGAGGAGCATTGCAAGCGCGTGTTTGAACAATGGGACGAGCTGGGCATCCCGCGCCCCAACCCCGATTGCCCCGATTGCGCGGGCAACCGCTTGTATGTGTATGGCGTGATGGCAAGATTGTCGCTATTGGCAGCGGCGATTGAGCTGGCGCAATAATAGGTAAAGATAAAAGGCAGCCTGAAATTTTGTTTTCAGGCTGCCTTTGAAGCATTAGAACAAATTATCTGCATTTTCTATCAGTTCACGCTCTCTTAATTTCATTTTCTTGATGGCGCAGATTGAAAAATCAATAGGCGCATAAGAAGAAGTTGCAAACTGCGCATCGCTTGAAGTGCATTCAAAATCCACCCATGCTTGCCACATCTGCTGAGATTTTTGCGCATGGCGATAAGCGGGGCTGCCTTTTTTAATTTGCCTTTTACTCAACACAGTTGCAAAAGTCTTTTTAAGCTGTTTGCTGGATTTTTCATACTCATCCGCAACGCAGTTTGCCAAAAGATAGCCGTCCAAATTGGCGCATAATTGGGCTGAATTTTGATTTGGGCTGGCAAGGACAAAAGAGCTGGTGAGACAGCTTGTTAAGAGAATAAAAAAAGGATGGGCGTTCATGTTCAATGCCTTGAAAATAAATAGATTATCTATGTAAAGCAGTCTGAAATTAGTTTTCAGGCTGCCTTTTATGCTGCTAATTGCTACGCCTACGCACAGGATGCGGTTCTCCCAACATTCGTTTCATTTTTAAAAAGCGTGGATGATACATTCGATAGTAACAACCAAAATAAAGCAATCCACCACCCGAACCCAGTGAATCCAAATCTTCTTTTTCGCAACGAGCCGCAGCACGTTTTTCAAAAACATGTTGTTCACGTTTAAAACGAGCGATTTGCTGATGGTTAAACCCCTTTTTCTGCATTCTTTTGGGAACACTTTTAAAAAAAAGACGGATAGTTGCCACTTCTTCCAAATAACAGTCAACATCTGGACCTACACCAACGTAATTACAAGAAGCCGGGGCTCTTTTTGTTCTCATATCATCCGCTTTATTTAAAATGGAATAGTGAGTATAGAGAAACCATCGTCGTGGGAAACTGGGACTTCCTTTTTCAGGAAAGGCATATTGGTTTTCTCTTAATCCATCTGCAAAAGTGGGTTGACTAACCATTAGTAGCATTGAATAAAGTAATATTTTTTTTCATTTATAAGTCCATATTTGTAAAATATTTTAATTTACTTAGTTCAGTTAAGAATTAGGTGATCATCTGGTAAAGATTTTTGGATGAATTTACATTTTATTTCTTTTGTAATAGATAAATCGTTTTTTTCTATATCTACGCCTGCTTCTTCATTTATAATCTTACCTATTATTGTGTATCCATCTTTTTTAAAAGTTTTAAAAGTAAAAACATCTGAAACAGTATAGAGATATTTTCCATTGGCAAAAGTCATAGTATTTGCTTCTATTCTATGTACTGGATTTTGTTTCATAGTTTGTTGATAGATGGTTTTTTTATCTTGCTTGATTTTTAATTGTAATTTTTCGTTTTTGTAAAAACGATAGATATAATATCCTTTGTCATTAGTTGAATGAATAGTTATTTTGTCATGATTCTTTGTGATACAAGAGAACTCTAACGTTTCTTTTGCTATGGAATAAGTAGGAATAACCATTGCTAATAGTAAGATAGATAGTTTGAGATTCATAT
>CAUVGV010000066.1:0-11400 GCA_963551505.1 uncultured Kingella sp. | reverse complement strand
CGCCTTCACCCACACCACAGGTCAAGCCCATTGGGAAATGCTGCTGCGCGCCCGCGCCGTGGAAAACCAATGCTACCTTGTCGCCGCCGCACAAACAGGCACGCATGAAAACGGACGGCGCACCTTCGGGCACAGCATGATTATTGACCCGTGGGGCAACATCATCGCCATGCAGCCTGAAAACGAAGGCATCGCGCTGGCAACGGTTGATAAAGCCCGCATCCAAGCCATCCGCGCAAGCCTGCCCGCGTTGCAGCATCGTGTGTTGTAAACGATAAATGGTTTTCAGGCTGCCTTTGATACATAACATCAAGGCAGCCTGAAATCTTTGCAACACTTGTAATCAATGGAGTGTCGGCGGCTCGCCGACATTTTTTCCAACCCATAAAGTTCTGTTGTACACACCATTTAGTAATGAGCCGTCGCCGTTCCATTTTAGGTTTCAGGCTGCCTCAATGCAATCATATCAAGGCAGCCTGAAAACCTAAAATCCATCTCAACCCATCCCAATCAAAAAACCATCTCCAACACCCAAAAACACCCCACCGACAACATCGCCGCCGCAGGCAAGGTAATCACCCATGCCAAGCCAATCGGCTTCATCATTTTCCAGTTGGCGTTGCGGTTCACCATACCAATGCCCAAAATCGCGCCCACCAAAATATGAGTGCTAGACACGGGCAAGCCCAACGCAGAAGCCGCCATCACCACCGAAGCGGCGGATAGCTCGGCGGTGAAGCCTGATGATGGATGCAGCTCCGCCAAATCCCTGCCCACGGTGTGTATCACCTCTTTGCCGATAAACCACAAGCCCACAATCAACGCCACGCCAAAGGTAAGCATCACAATCGGTTGCAACGGCTCGGATGCGCTCACATCGTTGGCGCGCAACACGTCCAAAATCACAGCAAAAGGCCCCAGCGCGTTGGAAATATCGTTCGCGCCGTGGCTAAACGCAAAACCCGATGCGGTAAACACCTGCATCCACGAGAAAATCTGAAACGATGCCTTGCCGATGTCTTTGCGTTTCAGGTTTTTGGCGTATAAAAAGGTCGCCGCCCAAATGCCCGCGCCCAGCATCAAAATCAAAAACATGCTGGTCATCGGCGCAATGCCCAAATGCAGGTTTTTCAAGCCTTTGAAAATCAGCATGGACGAAATCAGCATGCAGCCCAAGCCCGAAATGGCAGGAATCCATGTGTAAAACGCTTTAAATACATCAATTTGCTCTTTGCGCTGGTTGATTTCGTGCAAGCCTTTGTAGTAATTGGATTCCAGCTCGGCGGGGTCAAAATCGTCTTCGCCGTAGATTTGCGCGTCGCGCGCCATGGCGGTGGACACTTCTATTTTTTGTTGTTCGTCCAGCGCGTCAAAACGCTGACGATGCTGTTCTTTATAGGCTTTTTTCTCGGCTTTGATGGCTTTGAGCTGCGCGACAACCTGTTCGTTGTATTCCAACACGTTTTTCTTAATCACAGTATAGAGCGTGTACGACACCACGCCGCCGAGCATGGGCGAGAGCACCCAAGAAGCGGCGATTCTGCCGATTTCATGCCATTTCACCAGCGCAAAGGGGCTGCCTTGCCCGTTGGATAACTGCCAGCCGAGCAACACGGAGCTGCCGACTATGCCGCCGATGATGGCGTGAGTGGTGGAAACGGGCAGCCCTTTTTTGGTGGCAAACAGCAGCCACAACGCCGCTGCCAGAAGCGCGGACATCATAATCAGGATTAAATCCAACGGCTGCAGCGGCAGCGTGGTCAAATCCACAATGCCCGTGCGGATGGTGTCGGTTACTTCGCCGCCTGCAATCACCGCGCCGCTCACTTCAAACACAGCGGCAACCAGCAAGGCTTGCGGCACGGTGAGCGTGCCTGCGCCCACGGATGTGCCAAACGAATTGGCAACGTCGTTGCCACCAATATTAAACGCCATAAACACGCCAAACAGCGTTGCCAGCAAGAATAGGGGCACTTGGTGGTAATGCGTGTAGCCCAATCCCCAAAAGATAAAATAGCCGACCATGCCAACGAGCAAGATGGCAAAGGCGGCGTTTACTTTGGGCATAGATTGTTGCTTGGATGCCTGCGGCATGACTTTCCCTTTGGTGGAATAAAACGGGCGCATTGTAACGCGAGATGGGGATTTTTGTGTGATAAACGTCAAAATATTGCGAGGTTGCGTGAAGCGCCATTTACAAAACTCGCTACAAAACTTGCCACAAAACGCGCCATCAAAGCAGCCTGAAAATAGGGATACGCCTGCTACTCTGCTATAATAGCGCGTTTTTGCATCACCCCCTTTTCAGGCTGCCTATCTTTACATTTGCCGTTTACGCTTAACACGGCAGCCTAAAAAACCATCACTCTCCATTTTCAGGCTGCCTTATGAAACACCCCAATCTCAATATCTCGCTCACACTCTACACCCTACTTATGCTGCTCATCCCCATCGGTTTTTGGGCAAACACCTACACATGGACGCTGGCGCAAAGCGCGCAAACACCCGATCTCAACCAATTTCTCATCCTGCTCACCACAACAGGCGGCAGCAAGCCCTACGCCATCGGCTTTTCCATTGTGTTCACACTCATCCTTGCCTATTTTGTGCGCCGACAATATCGTCCGCTCACCGTGATTGCCGTATGCATCTGTGCCGTCGTCGGCACGCAAGCCATCAAAACAGGCGCCAAAGCCATTTTCAAAGAACCGCGCCCCTATGTGGTGCAACTTGCCGAGCAAATACACATCAGCACCGCCGATTTCTACGCGCTCAAAAAACCGGAAAAACGCGAACTCATCGCCCACACACCGCATAATCCCGACGAGCAAATCCTGTCCGATTACCAACAGCACGAGCTGGGCTACTCCTTCCCCTCGGGGCACACCACCTTCGCCGTGGCATGGCTGCTGCTGATTGTTGGCTTCACACAAAGCTGGCGCAATCCCGCCCGTCTTGTTGCCCGCCTTCTCGTTGCCGTTTGGGCGGCAGGCGTTTTATACAGCCGCGTGAAGCTGGGCGCGCATTTTCCGCTTGACCTGTTCGCCGCCACGCTTATCGTTTGGGCATGGCACATCGCCCTATTTCGCTACGGTCTGCCCTATTTCCACCAACGCTTTGGGCAACCAATAAAGGCAGCCTGAAAACGCGTTTACGCGCTTTCGCGAAGCTAAAAACCCATCTGCTATAATTTCCCACCTTTTATTCCCAAGGATTTCGCATGAATTTCGCATTCTTTTTTGCAGGACAAGGCTCGCAAAGCCTGAACATGATGAACGGTTTTGACGGCATCGCCGAAGTGAAAGCCACGTTTGACGAAGCATCCGCCGCGCTCAATCAAGACCTTTGGGCAATGATGAACGGCGCAGATGCCGAGCTTATCAGCCAAACCGTGAATACCCAGCCCTTGATGCTCACCGCAGGCATCGCCACCTATCGCACCTATCTCGCCGCAGGCGGCAAAACGCCGAGCGTAGTAGCCGGGCACAGCTTGGGCGAATACACCGCGCTGGTTGCCGCAGGCAGCCTGAATTTTGCCGATGCAGTGAAACTGGTGCGCCTGCGTGCCGAATTGATGCAAACCGCCGTGCCGCAAGGCGTGGGCGCAATGGCGGCGATTTTGGGCTTGGAAGACGAGACCGTGCGCCAAATCTGCGCCGCTGCCGAGCAAGGCGACGTGTGCGAAGCGGTGAACTTCAATTCCGTGGGGCAAGTGGTGATTGCAGGCAACGCCGCCGCCGTGGAACGCGCGATGGCCGCCGCCAAAGAAGCGGGCGCAAAACGCGCCTTGCCGCTGCCCGTGTCTGTGCCCTCGCATTGCCGCCTGATGCAGCCCGCCGCCGAGAAACTTGCCATCGCCTTGCAAGACGTGGCATTTAGGCAGCCTGAAATCCGTGTGATTCATAACGCCGATGTCGCTGCATACAACGATGTCGCCCAAATCAAAGATGCGCTGGTTCGCCAGTTATACAGCCCCGTGCGTTGGACAGAAACCGTGCAACTGCTGGTGCGCGAAGGCATCACCCAATCTGCCGAATGCAGCCCTGGCAAAGTGCTGGCAGGGCTCGCCAAACGCGCCGACAAAAACATGGAATGCGCCGCGCTTATCTCGCAGCAAGCCGTGCAAAACTTTATCGCCGCACATTCATAAACATGAAGCGTAAACATTAGGCAGCCTGAAAATGTCGTTTAAGCAACGCTTCAAACAGCTCAAAAGTGATTGGCGCAACGCGCGTCTGCGCTGGTGCAAAGCATGGCTAGACCGTGCGCCCGCTGCCGCGCCTGCGCCCCAGCCGCACAACCTGCGCGCCATTTTGTTTTTGCGCCAAGATGGCAAAATTGGCGACTATATTGTGAGCTCGTTTGCCTTTCGCGAAATCAAAAAAGCCAACCCCACCATCCAAATCGGCGTGGTGTGCAGTGAGAAAAATCGGCAACTGTTTGAAAACAATCCGCATATTGATGTATTGCACGAAGTTCAGCCCAAATCCACCCTAAGCTATTACCAAGTCGGCAAATCGCTCGCAGGGCAATACGATGCCGTGATAGACCCCACGCTGTCGCTGCGCCCGCGCGATTTGCTGCTGCTGCGCACGTTAAACGCAAAATACTACGTTGGGCTGAACAAAGCCGATTATCAACTGTTTAATCTCAACATCGCCAACAGCCAGCAACACTTCGCCGATGTGTACGCCCAAGCCCTGCACGAGCTGGGTTTCGCCGACATTGACACCCATCCCGAACTGCCCGAAAGCCCTGCATCCGAAGCTGCCGTGCAAGATTTTTTGCAACAACAGAGTTGGCAAGACTACATCGCGCTTAATTTCTTTGGCGCCGCCAATTCGCGCCGATTTAGCCTAGAAGCCATCAGGCAAACGCTCACCGCGTTTCAGGCTGCCTTTCCCGCGCAAAAATTCATCCTGCTCACCTACCCCGAAATCACCCCCAGCCTAGCCACCCTTTGCCAACAACACCCCAACGCCACGCTCTATCCGCACACCCAAACCATCCACGACAGCATCGCTCTCATTCGCCACGCCCAAGCCGTGCTCACCCCCGACACCGCCATCATCCACATCGCCGCCGCGTTAAACAAACCCATCATCGGGCTATACCGCCAAGACGCGCAAAACTACGCCAACTGGTATCCCAAAAGCGACCAAGCCCAAATCATCTGGTTTCAACAACACATCCAAGAAATCACCCCCGCGCAAATGATTGCCGCCTTGCAAAACATTATCTCCGCGCCCCAAGAGGCAGCCTTGCCCCTTTGTCCAAATCTTTGATTTGGGTATAAAGGGGTAGTCCGCAGCGCGAAGCGCAAGGTAGAAAACAAAATTTAGCGGAGCTAAATTATGAATACACCCGCACAGCCCACCCTATTGCTCGGCATGATAAACGACGCAGGCATCGCCAAAATCGTCGCCCAATGCCTTGCCTACCACGGCTTCACCGTGATTGACCACTCGCTAGACACCCTAACCTTCCGCTATCCCAACCTATTAGCAAGGCTGCGCGTGCAAGCGCAAAAACTGCTGGGCAATCCACACGCCAAACGCGACTACATCATCGCGCAAAAACAACAACAAATCGCCGCCACCCTAGCCCAACACCCCCACTACGACCACGCCCTATTTATCCGCTCCGACATCTACCCCGAACACTTCCTGCGCCAAATCAAACAAAAAAGCCGCCAAATGGTGAACTACCAATGGGATGGCATGGCACGCTTTGCCGCCGCACAAAGCCAAATCGCCCTGTTTGACCGCTTCTACGCCTTTGACCCCAACGACATCGCCCACAACCCCAAACTACTGCCCGCCACCAGCTTCTATTTTGATCACCTGCCCCCCTCGCCTACCACCCACCCCAGCATCTACTTTCTCGGCGCACACCGCCGCGACCGCATCGCCCCCATCGTCCGCTTTTGCCAACACGCCGAGCAAGCAGGCTGGACACTCAACTTCCAAATCGCCCGCGACGGCGCGCAAAACATAGAACAGCACTACCCCGTAAACAACATCCAGTTCCACAACGGCATCAGCTACCAACAAAACCTAGAATACGCCCGCAGCAGCGCCATCCTTGCCGACTTCGTTATCAGCACCCACAAAGGACTATCACTGCGCACCTTTGAAGCCATCGGCTACCGCAAAAAACTCATCACCACCAACGCCGAAGTGCAAAAATACGATTTCTACCACCCCAACAACATCTACATCTGGGACGGCAAAACATTTAACGGGCTAGACCAATTTATCGCCACCCCATACCAAGAAATAGACCCCACCATCCGCGAAAAATACAGCTTCGGCAACTGGATACGCTATGTGTTAAATATCCACCCCCATCAGCCCATTACCCTGCCGAAGCCCTAAAAGGCAGCCTGAAATTTAAAATGAAACGGCGGCGGCTCGCCGCCCAATGGCAGATTAAACCAAGCATTGCTTACTGATTTACCAATATGTCGGCGAGCCGCCGACGCTCCATCAATTGCAGATTTTAAGTAGGTTGGGCATTTATGTCCGACAACCATTGGCAAATTTAAAAAATGTCGGGCATAAATGCCCGACCTACTACTGCTGGTTAGCAACATCACCGCGCGACCAATACACCAAAAGCAGCCTGAAAACCCAATTCAACACTCCCCTCAACAAACCACCATGCAAGCCAAAAAAACCGTCCTTCTCGCCATGCCCCCCATCTTCAACATCTACCAAGTCGTCGCCGAAAACCTGCGCTACCACGGTTTTGAAGTCGTTGAATTTATCTACGAAGAACAAAAATTCGTCTACACCAGCCTCTGGCAACGCCTCAAAAAACTGTTCTACCGCAATCTCCTGCGCCAACGCGAATACAAAAAAGAGCAACTGTTCAAGCCCTATCTGCCCGAGTTCCAACAAAAACTTGACCGCATCCAAGGGCAAGCCGACTACTGCTTTATGATTTGGCCGGGCGTATTCCCCAGCAGCTTCATGCAAACCCTGCGCGACAAAAGCCGCCTGATGGTGCATTACAACTGGGAAACCTTAGAATTTCTGGAACATGAGTTCTACAAAATCCGTTATTTTGACAAATTCATGTTTTTTGACCCCTACGACATCGGCAAACGTCCCGAATACGCCGAAAAACTCGTGCCCATCACCAGCTTCTATTTTGACTGCCTGCCCGAAAGCAACGAAAACAACCACAGCCTTTTTTTCATCGGCACCCACCACAAAGAACGCGTTGCCGACATCCGCGCCTTCTATCAAGCCGCCAAGCAACTCGGGCTGCCGATTGACTTTCGCATCGCCGCCAAAAATTTAGACCAAGCCCGCGTCGAGCTAGGGCTAACTGATATACAATACCTCCCCTATCAAGATGCCCTGCCCTATCGCGAAAACCTACTACTCACCCAACAAGCAGGCGTGTTAGTAGATTTTCTCAACACCAAACACTACGGGCTATCGCTACGCATCTTTGAAGCCATCGGCTTTGAGAAAAAACTCATCACCACCAACCCCACCATCGTCCACTACGACTTCTACCACCCCGATAACATCCTCGTATGGACAGGCAACAACCACGCAGAACTGATAGAATTTCTAAAAAAACCCTATTTCAGGCTGCCTCAGCACATCAAACACAAATACAGCTTTGAAAACTGGATAAGCTACGTTTTCAACATAGAACCCAATACACCAATCACCCTACCAAACCTTGCAAACCCATGAGCACGCTATTTCTCGCCATGCCCACCACCAACGGCATCTACAAACTTATCGCCCAACACCTAAAAGCGCACAGCTTTACCGTGTGCGATTTAAGTTTCTCCGACAACAACGACATCTTCCGCCATCCCACCTTCCGCGAAAAAATCCACATCAAATACCGCAAAAAAATTCTCGGCGACAAATAAGCCAAACTCCACGTTATCAGTGCCAACAATCTCAAACAAATTGAACGCGACAAACAAGCCATCATCCAAACCATCCAGCAAAACAGCGCAGACAACGCCCTTTTCATCCGCGGCGACATCTACGACGAAGACACGCTGCAACTGATTCGCAGCAAAACACGCGGCAAAATGATTAACTACCAATGGGATGGGCTCAGCCGCTTTGGCGAAATTTTCAACAAACTGCACTGCTTTGATATTAACTACGTTTTTGACCCCGCCGACGTGGGCGAACACAACGGCTTAACCACGCTGCCCGCCACCAATTTTTGGTTTGACCGAATGCCCGAAATCAGCGAAATCCAATCCGATGTCTATTTCACAGGCATCCATTGGCCGGGGCTAAACCGCAGCGACGCGCTGGTGCGCTTTGCCCAATACGCCCAAGCCAAAGGGCTGAAAACCAACTTCGCTATTTACCACATCCACGATGGCGGCGTTGCCGAACACCCCACGCTCTACCCCCATCCATCTATCCACCCCATTCGCCACAGCAAAGACTTCCGCGACAACCTATTAGACGCGATGCACAGCCGCATCCTGCTGGATTTCAAAAACCCCGACCACAAAGGTATGTCGTTTCGCCCGTTTGAAGCACTGGGCTACCGCAAAAAACTCATCACCACCAACCCCGAAACCGCCAAATACGACTTCTACCACCCCAGCAACATCTTTATTTGGGACGGCAAAACGCTGGATGGTTTAGACGAATTTATCGCCACGCCCTACCAAGAAATTGACCCCACCATCCGCGAAAAATACAGCTTTGGCAACTGGATACGCTATGTGCTGAACATTGAACCGCACCAAAAAATTGTGTTACCCAATCCCTAAATAGGCAGCCTGAAAGCCTTGAATCCCTTTTCAGGCTGCCTCTGTTTCCCCACTCAACCACAAGGACTTCCCATGACCACTCAATCACTCGCAGGAAAAATCGCTCTTGTAACAGGCGCAACGCGCGGCATCGGCGCGGCAATCGCCGACACGCTCGCCCAAGCAGGCGCAACCGTTATCGGCACGGCAACTAGCGAAAACGGTGCCAACGCCATCACCGAACGCCTTGCTCAATGGCACGGCACAGGGCGCACGCTCAACGCCGCCACGCCCAACAGCGTGGAAGAACTGATTGCCAGCGTGGAAAAAGAATTTGGCAAGCTGGATATTTTGGTGAACAACGCAGGCATCACGCGCGATAACCTATTGATGCGCATGAAAGAAGAAGAATGGGACGAGATTATGAACGTGAACCTCAAATCCGTTTATCGCGCGTCCAAAGCCGTGTTGCGCGGCATGATGAAGCAACGCGCGGGGCGCATCATCAACATCACCTCCGTGGTTGGCACGATGGGCAACGCGGGGCAAACCAACTACGCCGCCGCCAAAGCCGCGCTGCAAGGGTTCAGCAAATCGCTGGCGCGCGAAGTGGGCAGCCGTGGCATCACGGTGAACTGCGTTGCCCCAGGGTTTATTGACACCGATATGACCCGCGCCCTGCCCGAAGAAACGCGCAAGGCATTTGAAGCGCAAACCGCGCTCGGCTGTTTTGGCACGCCGCAAGACATCGCCGATGCCGTGCTGTTTTTGGCTTCCGACCAAGCGCGTTACATCACAGGGCAAACACTGCACGTAAACGGCGGGATGCTGATGCCTTAATAACGCCATGATTTGAGACAAAAAAGCTAATCATTGCCCCAGCGCATCGCTACAATGCCCACCGTTTTCAGGCTGCCTTTGGATAACAATAGGCAGCCTGAAAATCCTATTCCCGCCATCTGCGCGGGTTTATCCAACTTTTTAACCGAAAGGAATTGCCATGAAAAAACTGCTCAACCTCGTGCTGATTGCCGCCGCCATCGCCGCGCCCCTTGCCAGCCAAGCTGCGCCTGCGAAAAAAGCTGCCCACGCCAAAAAAGCCGCGCCGATGAAAAAAGCCGCTGCCGCCGCGCAGCAACCCGCCCGCGCCCAAGGCGTGTGGATTGACGTGCGCTCGCCCGAAGAATTTAACGAAGGGCATTTGCAAGGCGCGGTGAATGTGCCACACGAGCAAATCGCCAGCCAAATCGCTCGCATCAGCCCCGATAAAAACGCCCCTGTAAACCTGTATTGCCGCTCGGGGCGACGCGCCGAAGTTGCGCTGCAAGAGTTGAAAAAATTGGGCTACACCAACGTAACCAACCACGGCGGTTATCAAGATTTGCTGAATAAAGGCGTGAAATAAATCGCGCGATAGAGGCAGCCTTGCCCCTTTGTCCAAATTTTGAATTTGGACAAAGAGGTATGCCGCAGCGCAACGCGCAAGGTAGAAAATGCTTACCCTCGTTTTCAGGCCGCCTATACAAGGAGCAACCATGCTAAACAAAATCATCTCCGCCGCCCTGCTCGCTGGCACGCTATCAGCTTGCCAATCGCCCGCGCCAATGGTAGGCAACGATGCCGATGCGCACGGCTGCCGCGCCAGCGCTGGGGAAACTTTTTCGCAGTTGCAGCAACGTTGCGTGCGCGTGTTTGACGTGGCGGAAATTCGTTTGCCCGACCCTGAAAACGCGACATTGGCGGTTTACGCCATTGTGTCGGCAGACCGCCAAACGGCGGAATTGTTTTGGGCGAAATTGCCGCAGTCGGTTTTGTTGGAGGTGGTAAAAGGGGGCTATGCGTCGCCAGATGGCAAAATTCGGCTGATTCATCATCAGGATAATCAATGGCTGTTGCGGCGGAAATAGGCTGAGGCTTAAACGGCTGTTGGATTATGTTTTCAGGCTGCCTATTGGTTCACGCAATCGGCAGCCTGAAACTGCGTTCAACTCATCCACACCGCTTGGCAACAAGCCATCGCCGCGCCATTTTTGATTTTTGCTTCGCCAAATTGTTTTCAGGCTGAAATCTTTGCAAAACCCCAACGGCAGCCTGAAAACGGAGTGTTCTAAACCGTTTTCAGGCTGCCGTTGTATTTAGCCGCCAATACAAGCAATGTTTTTCAGGCTGCTTCTGGTACGACACTCAAGGCAGCCTGAAAACGTCATACAAGATGCAAAGCCATTTTCAGGCTGCCTATTTCGGATAAATAAACTGCGCTTGCCCATGCTGGATTTTCAGGCTGCCTACATCGCCTGTGAGCAAGTTGCCCGTAACATAGCCTTCGGTGCAGCCTGAAACCGGCATATCGTAGCCCATGCTGTGAACCAGCAGGGTGGCAAGCTGTTGGTGATACGCGGTGGTGCAGGGCGCAAACGTGCGTTGCGCCAGCTGCTGCGTGGGCGGATGTGGGCTGTATAGCACAAGGGGGACGATGTAGTTATCGGGATGTGTCGTACCTTGGTTGTAGCTGTTGAGCTGAACGTGCTGCCCGTGGTCGGACGTGTAGGCAAACAGCCAATTGTTTTCAGGCTGCCGCTGCAAATGCGCCAACACGGTTTGGATAAGTTGGTCGGTTTTGTGGATGGTGTTGTCGTATTTATCCACCA
>CAUVGV010000065.1:0-11428 GCA_963551505.1 uncultured Kingella sp. | reverse complement strand
CCGACCACCAAAAAAAGTAGCCAATGATAAAGGCAAGCAAAATGCTGATGGGGATGAGTATATACAGGCTTTCCATGTTTACAGGCTGCCTTCTAAGTCGTTGAGTTGATAGTGTTCGCCGCCGATAATCAGCCATTCTTGGCGGATGTTGGCGCGATAATCGCCGTCTTCGTCGTGGATGCGAACGTGGTCGCGGGTAAACTGCCAGTAGAGCGTTTGCGCTTGGGCAAGGCGGGCGAGCGCGGTGTTTTTCGCGGCGGGCTGGATTTGCAGGGCGAGTTGCCCGCTTTCGGGCTGGGGGCGGGTTTCGTCGTCGGCAAGCATCACCAGAAAGCCGAGATGCTCGCCATCGGGGGCGTGGATGGAGAATTGGTGCATGGTGTGGGGGCGGGGATGGGTAAAGCGTTGGGGCAGCCTGAAAAGGGCAGGGCGGGGAAACAGCGTTTCAGGCTGCTTTTGGGTTTTCAGGCTGCCCGAGCGGGGCGGCAGCGCAATGTTTGCAAACCTATTATCAAGGGCAACCGCCAAAGGCAGCCTGAAAAACCGTTTCGCGCGATGATGTGAACAAGCCGTTTTCAGGCTGCCGTATGTTAGCGCGCAATCTGTCGGGCAACGCTTGCCAAGCCGTTGTCCAAGCTGTTGAGCATGGCGGCGTAGCCATCGCCTTGCTGCGGCGTAGTAACGTGAAACGGGGTTTGCGTACCGTTTTGCCAACGGGCATAGCCGCTGATTTCGGTTTCGCCGCGATAGCTGCCTTGGAAGCGGTCTATGTAAACAGTAAGCTGCGCGCTACTGGCTTCGGCGGGCTGGTATTTCAGGCTGCCGGATGCGTTGAGCTTGTTTGCCAAGGCGCGGGCAAGGGCTTGGTCTAGCGGCGATGCCCACAGGTTTTGCTGCGCGAGGGTGAGCGTGTGCTCATCGCTTTGGTAGAGCAGGCTGTCGCCGTTGATCGGCGCTGCCAACACGATTTTCACGCCGATGTTGTGCGTGGGATTGCTTTGGGCGGGCAGCCTGAACGCGCTGTCGGGTAGTTGGTAATATTGGGCGGGCGGTGTGCTGCTGCACGCGGCAAGCAACAGCGCGGCGGCAATGAGGGATAATTTTTTCATGATGAATGCTTGGGGATGATGGTAACGCGGGCGGCTTTTCAGGCTGCCGAACAAACGCCGCATTATACTCAAAAAGGCAGCCTGAAACTTGCTTTGCTCGTTTTCAGGCTGCCTTTTACCGGCGTTAGGCTTGGTTTTTTGGCTCTTCGCCGTTGTCGGATGGCGCAGCGGCTTGCGTTTGTTCAGCGGCTGGCTTGGCTTCGTCTGCCGCATTATTTGCCGTTTCAGGCTGCGGTTTTACCAAGTTTACTGCTTTCTCGGCTTCATCCACTTCGGGCAGCGTTTCAAACTCCACGCCGTCAATCACCTCGCCGTTCCCGCGCACATTATGGCTGTAATCCTTGGGCGGGCTGGGCTGTTTGCCTGCCATAATTTCCAGCACTTGGTCGCGGTCGATGGTTTCCCATTCCACCAACGCTTTGCACATGGTTTCCATTTTGTCGCGGTTTTCGCTGAGGATTTTGTAGGCAACGGCATATTGCTCGTCCAAAATGCGGCGCACTTCGGCATCCACATCTTGCTGCGTTTTCTCGGAAATATTTTGCGAACGGGTAACGCTGCGCCCCAAAAACACTTCGCCCTCGTTTTCCGCATACACCATCACGCCCATGCGCTCGCTCATGCCGTAGCGCGTAACCATATCGCGGGCGATTTGCGTGGCGCGCTCAAAATCGTTGGATGCGCCGGTGGAAATGCGTCCCACGAAAATATCCTCGGCAATGCGCCCGCCAAACAAAATCGCCAGCTGGCTCAACATTTGGTCTTTGTACATAGAAATGCGGTCGCGCTCGGGCAACTGCCAAGTCAAGCCCAGCGCACGCCCGCGCGGCATAATAGTTACTTTGTGCACAGGATCGGTAAACGGCAGGCTTTCCGCCACAATCGCGTGCCCCGCTTCGTGGTAAGCCGTGGCGCGTTTTTCATCTTCGTGCATCACCATGCTGCGGCGTTCAGGGCCCATATAGATTTTGTCTTTGGCATCTTCAAAATCGCTTTGATCCACTTTGATTTTATTGCGGCGACCCGCAAACAGCGCGGCTTCGTTCACCAAATTCGCCAAATCCGCACCCGAAAAACCAGGTGTACCGCGCGCCAGCGAAGTCAAATCCACGCTTTCATCCAACGGCACTTTTTGCGCGTGCACTTTCAAAATTTGCTCGCGCCCGCGAATATCAGGCAACGGCACAACCACTTGGCGATCAAAACGACCAGGGCGTTGCAACGCAGGGTCTAACACATCGGGGCGGTTGGTTGCTGCGATCACAATCACGGTTTGATTGCTTTCAAAACCATCCATTTCCACCAGCAATTGGTTCAACGTTTGCTCGCGCTCATCGTTGCCGCCGCCCAAGCCTGCGCCGCGTTGGCGACCGACCGCATCAATCTCGTCAATAAAAATGATGCACGGCGCGTTTTTCTTAGCTTGCTCAAACATATCGCGCACGCGGCTTGCACCCACACCCACAAACATTTCCACAAAATCCGAACCAGAAATGCTGAAAAACGGCACGCCCGCTTCGCCCGCAATCGCTTTGGCGAGCAAGGTTTTGCCCGTGCCCGGGCTGCCTGCCAGCAAAATGCCACGCGGCACACGCCCGCCTAGGCTTTGATAGCGGTCGGGGGCTTTGAGGTAGTCCACAATTTCTTGCACTTCTTCTTTGGCTTCATCGCAGCCTGCCACATCGGCAAATTTCACCGTGTTGGCATCTTTATCCAGCAGCTTGGCGCGGCTTTTGCCAAACGAAAACGCACCGCCTTTGCCGCCGCCCGCTTGCATCCGCATAAACCACATCCACGCGCCAATCAACAGGAGAACAGGCAGCAAGCTCATAAACAAACTGCTTAAAACGCCCGGTTTCTCCTCGGGTGTAACTTTAAAGCGCACTTTGTTGTCCACCAGCAGCGTTACCAAGTTGTCGTCCATCGGCGCGTTGGTTTTGAACGTGGTTTTGTCTTTGCGCTCGCCTTTGATTTCGTAGCCGATAGGCGAGCCTTCAATATTCAGGCTGCTGATTTGCCCTGCTTTAACTTGTTGGATAAATTGAGAATATTCAATTTGCTGGTTATCCACTTTGGTTTCGCGCATATATTGCACGCCAAAGGCGATGCCCAAAAATAAAATCGCCCCTGCAACGAGGTTTTTTAAGTTGCTTCCCACAGAAACAAACTCCTATTGATGAGAAAAATGAAAGGGATTGTAAAGTATTTTTCAGGCAGCCTTAGTGTTTATTCTTGCCTAATAAATAAATCTCACTAGACCGATTGCGCGAGGCATCGGGTTTGCGCGTTTGCACCGTGCCGAACACTTCGCGCATGGCAGCCATGTATTCTTGATAGCCCGAACCTTGAAACACTTTCACCAAAAACGCGCCGCCTGTTTTCAAATGCCCGCGGGCGAAATCTAACGCCAGTTCGCACAAATAAAAGCTCCGCGCTTGGTCTATGGTGTCGTTGCCCGACATATTGGGTGCCATATCGCAAATTACAAGGTCTAGCGGGCGATTATCCAGCAGGCGTTCAAACTCGGCCAACACGGCTTCTTCACGAAAATCGCCTTGGATGAAATCCACGCCGTCGAGCGCGTCCATCGGCAGAATGTCTAGCGCGAACACTTTGCCTGTTTTGCCCACTAGCTTGGCGGCGATTTGCGACCAGCTGCCTGGGGCAGAGCCTAAATCGGCTAAAACCGTGCCTTGTTTGATGAGCTTGTCTTTTTCGTTGATTTCTAGCAGTTTATAGGCGGCGCGGGCGCGGTAGCCGTCTTTTTGGGCGCGTTTAACGTAGGGGTCGTTAACGTGTTCGTGCAGCCATGCGGGGGAGGATTTGGAGCGTTGTGCCATAGTTATAGTAATGAGGTGTGTTTTAGGCAGCCTGAAAACGGATTATGGTTTTCAGGCTGCCTAATGAGCAAAAAATTATTGTTCTACAAAGGCGCGTTCAATCAGATAATCGCCGCGCACGCCTGTTTTGGGGGAGGCGACCAAGCCGAAGCTGTCTAGTATGGCGGAAGTGTCGGCGTTCATCGGCATGCTGCCGCAGAGCATGGCGCGGTCGTCTTTGGGGTTGATGGGGGGCAAGCCGATGTCGTCAAACAGTTTGCCGCTTTTCATCAGGTCGGTTAAACGCCCGTGGTGTTCAAAGGGTTCGCGCGAGACAACGGGGTAGTAAATCAGTTTTTCGCGCACCATTTCGCCTAAAAATTCGTGGTTGGGCAAATCGTGCGTGAAATGGTCGTAATACGCTAAATCTTGTTTGTGGCGCACGCCGTGCACCAGAATCACTTTTTCAAATTGCTCGTAAATATCGGGGTCGCGCGTGATGCTTAAAAACGGGGCAAGCCCTGTGCCGGTGGAGAGTAGATAAAGGTGTTTGCCGCCTTCGTTCAGGTCGCTGGCGATGAGCGTGCCTGTGGGCTTTTTGCTGATAAAGATGTCGTCGCCTACTTTGATATGTTGCAGGCGGCTGGTGAGCGGGCCATCTTGCACTTTGATGCTGAAAAATTCTAGGTGTTCTTCCCAGTTTGGGCTGGCGATGCTGTATGCGCGCATGATGGGTTTGCCGTTATCGCCCATCACGCCAATCATGACGAATTGCCCGTTTTCAAAGCGCAGGCTTTCATCGCGGGTGCAGGTGAAGCTGAAATAAGCGTCTGTCCAATGGTGTACGGTGAGAACTTTTTGGGTGTTGTATGCTGCCATTTGGGGGCTTTCTGTTAATTTTTGCAAAACGCGGGATTGTATGCAAAATGGGAGTGGGTATCAAGTGAATGGTTTCAAGTAAGCAGTCTATATAAGGCAGCCTGAATACAGGTTCTTAGATGCCATTTAGGCTGTTATGGTCGTTTTAGCTTCGCAACTTCGCTATGCTACGCAGGTTGCCTATTTGTTTACAGTTCAAAGTCTTCCAAATCTTCGGTTTTCACTTCGGCATCAATTTGCCCAATCAGGTAGGACGAGATTTCCACTTCTTGCGGCGCAACTTGCACATTGTCGGACGAGAGCCATGTGTTAATCCACGGAATCGGGTTTTGCGTGGCTTTTTCAAACGCCGGCTGCAAACCCACGGCAAGCATGCGGGCGTTGGTGATGTATTCAACGTATTGGCACAGGATGTCTTTGTTCAAGCCTATCATGCTGCCGTCTTTAAACAGATATTGCGCCCATTCTTTTTCTTGCTCGGCGGCTTTTTTGAAGAGTTCGAAGCATTCGTTTTGCAGCTCGGCGGCAATTTCCGCCCATTCCGCGCCTTCTGCGCCGCCGCGCATCAGGTTGAGCATATGTTGCGTGCTGGTTAAATGCAGGGCTTCATCGCGGGCGATGAGTTTGATGATTTTGGCGTTGCCTTCCATCAGCTCGCGCTCGGCAAAGGCGAACGAGCAGGCGAAGGAAACGTAAAAGCGGATGGCTTCCAGCACGTTCACGCACATTAGGCAGAGATAGAGTTTTTTCTTTAATTCGCGCTCGGATACGACTATGGTTTTGCCGTTTACGCGATGTTCGCCTACGCCTAACAGGTTGAAATATTGAGTGTATTCAATCAAGTCGTCGTAATAGCAGGCGATGTCTTCGGCGCGGGCGATGATGTATTCGTTTTGCACGATGTCGTCGAACACAACCGATGGGTCGTTCACGATGTTGCGGATGATGTGGGTGTAGCTGCGGCTGTGGATGGTTTCAAAGAACGACCATGTTTCAATCCAAGTTTCCAGCTCGGGCAGGGAAACGAGCGGCAGCAGCCCAACATTGGGGCTGCGCCCTTGGATGCTGTCCAGCAGGGTTTGGTATTTCAAGTTGCTGATGAAGATGTGTTTTTCGTGTTCGGGCAGGTTGGCGTAGTCGATGCGGTCGCGCGATAAATCGACTTCTTCGGGTCGCCAGAAAAACGAGATTTGCTTTTCAATCAGTTTTTCAAAGGCTTCGTATTTTTGCTGGTCGTAGCGGGCAACATTGACGGGCTGCCCGAGAAACATGGGTTCTAACAGGGCGTTGTTGGGGGTTTTGGGGAAGGTGCTGTATTGCATGATGAGGTGTTCGCAAGACATGATTTATCCTTTTGGGTGTGTGAAAAAACGGGGGGATTATAGCATTTTCAGGCTGCCTATTTGGCGAGAGATGGAGGCAGCCTGAAAAGGCGTGTTGCCCTTTTTCAGGCTGCCTAACTAGGCTAAAATCCGCGCTATTGAGGCAGCCTGAAAGGGTGTGATGCGTTTTCAACCTTGCGCGTTGCGCTACGGTATACCCCTTTATACCCAAATCAAAGATTTGGACAAAGGAGCAAGGCTGCCTATTTGCTTATTCGTTTTCCGATTTCCGAAAGATTGCCATGCCGTACACCCTACAAAATCTTCAACTCAACACTGCGTTTGCCCATATTCAAAAGGGCAATTACAAAGCCGCCGCGCCGATTATTCGCCAGTTTGCCGAGCAGGGCGATGTGGACGCGCAGTATCAACTGGCGTTTATGTATGAACAGGGCTTGGGCGTGCCAAACGATTTTGCCGCTGCTGCCAAGTGGTATCTTGCCGCCGCCGAGCAGGGCGATAGTGCCGCGCAATTTAATCTTGCCATGCTTTGCGAAAGTGAGCTCAATGGCGTGCCGCAAGATTATGCCGCCGCGCTGAAATGGTACACCGCCGCGTTTGAACAAGGCGAATGGGATGCTGCTAATTTTCTGGCGCGGTTGTATGCCGAGGGCTTGGGCGTGCCGCAGGATTACGCCAAAGCGATGCAATATTGGCAAGCCGTTGCCGAACACGATGACGATGACGAAGCCTTGCATAATTTGGGCGTGTGCTATGACGATGGCTTGGGCGTGAAAAGCGATTACGTCCGCGCGGCGCAGTATTACCAGCGGGCTGCCGAGCTAGGCAACAGCGATGCGATGGTGAACTTGGGAATGCTGTATCAAGAGGGCTACGGCGTGGAAAAAGACGAAGCCTGCGCGGCGCAATGGTTTCGCCAAGCCGCCGAATTGGGCAATTCTGATGGGCAGCTAAACTTGGGCTTTGCCTACGCCGAAGCCTCGGGCGTGGCGCAGGATTTGCAAAAAGCCCAAGCATGGTGGCAACTTGCTGCCGAGCAGGGCAATACGGAAGCTGCCCGCGCGTTGGTGGTGTTGGAAAAAATTCTTGCAGAAGAAAGTTGAATGGATGGAGGCAGCCTGAAAAACGCTGTTGCCTACATTTTCAGGCTGCCTTTTTTTGAACAGCGCACGGCTTGCAAGCAAGCCGTAGAAGCGCGGGGATGCGTTTCAGGCTGCCTATCGTTTGCGCCCGCGTTGCAGCCGCCGCATCCACCCAAATATAGGCAACAATAAGAATGTAACAAACACCTCTCCTTACAGCGCGGGCGCAATGATTGGGCAGCCTGAAACGCATCCCCGCGCGGGGTGCAGGGGCGTGCCCCTGCTCGTGGTAGGCGGCGAAACGCCTGCCCTAGGGCGTGTTGACATTCAATATTTTGGCGGCTTTTCCGCCCTAAAACGGCATCTGCTGCGTTGGGTAGCGAAGCTAAAATACTCGCCTATGGACAGCATAGGCTCGTATTTTCGCCTTGCATCTGTCATTTTATAGTCGCTCCAATTAAGCCTTATACAGCGTTGGCTCGCCTTGCTGTACTACTTGTACTATCTGCGGCTCGCCGCCTTGTATAAGACTTAATTGGAACGACTATATGACGCAAAATCCGCTCAAAAATTGAATGTCAACATGCCCTAGCACAAGATTAAGCCATGCTTCAAGGCAGCCTGAAAAGGGTTTTTCACTGCCCGCTTTTGTTTGGCTGAAATTCGCTTCACTGTTTTAACTTCGTTGCAGCCTTGGATTTTCAGGCTGCTTCTATTATCGCTATGACCGCTCCACGCAAAATCATCCACATAGACATGGACGCTTTCTACGCATCCGTAGAACTGCGCGAGCAACCCCACCTGCGCGGCAAGCCCGTTGTTGTGGCGTGGGATGGTGCGCGCTCGGTGATTTGCGCCGCCTCCTACGAAGCCCGAAAATACGGCTTGCGTTCGGCAATGGCGGTTGCGACCGCTAAACGGTTGTGCCCACACGCTATTTTTATCCCGCCGCAATTTGCGCTTTATCGCCAAGTTTCGCAGCAAATCCACCAAATTTTCAGGCTGCATACCGACCTCATTGAGCCGCTCGCGCTGGATGAAGCCTATTTAGACGTAACCCAAAATAAACAAAACATGGAATACGCGCGCGACATCGCCCTTGCTATCCGCGCCGAAATCCATCGCCAAACAGGGCTAACCGCCTCCGCAGGCATCGCACCCAACAAATTTCTCGCCAAAATTGCCTCCGATTGGCGCAAGCCCAATGGGCAATTTGTGATTGCCCCGCAAAACGTGAACGCCTTTTTGCAAACTTTGCCGCTGGGCAAAATATCTGGCGTGGGCAAAAAAACGCTCGCCAAACTCAACGCGCAGGGCTGGCGCACGGTGGGCGATTTGCAGCGTGTGCCGCTGGGGATGCTGATTAACCTGTTTGGCAGATGGGGCTATCGCCTGCACGACCTTGCTCGCGGCGTGGATAACCGCCCCGTTGAGCCCGAACGCGAGCGCGTGCAAATTTCCACCGAAATCACGCTGCCCGACGACTTGCCGCTGCACCAAATTGTTCGCCACATCCCCGATTTGGCTCAAGATTTAGCCCAGCAAATGCAACGCCGCCACACCATCGGGCAAACGCTCACGCTCAAACTCAAAACCAGCGACTTTCGCACGCTCACCCGCTCGCAAACCTATTCCTCCGCCCTGCCCAGCGCGCAAACCCTGATTCAGGCTGCCGAGCAACTTGCCAAGCGTATGCCCAGCGAACACGAATACCGCCTGATTGGCATCGGCATCAGCCATCTGCAAGACGAAAACCAGCAGCCTGAATTGCCTGAAATGGCGTTTCAGGCTGCCTTGATGGTGCGATGATGAGGAGTAAACAGAATAAGGCAGCCTGAAAACGTAGAATGGTTTTCAGGCTGCCTTTTTGCCTTTGGCATTACTGCGGGTGCATCATTGTTTCAATCTCTGCCAACGCGATTTCAGGCGTTGCGCCGTGGCGGGAGGCGACCAGCGAGCCGAGTGCGCAGGCGAAGGTGAGGATTTCTTGCGGCGGCTTGCGGTGCAAGAATTGGTGGATAAAGCCTGCCAGAAAGCTGTCGCCTGCGCCCACGGTGTCGGCAACGGTTACGCGGTAGCCGTGGTGGGCGAAGAGTTCGCCATCGCGGTAATACAACGCGCCGTGTTTGCCCAGCGTAACGCAGATTTGGCGCGTGTGCGTGTGGTCTGCGAGAAAGCGGATGTTTTGTTCTATGCTGCGGTAGGGCGAGCCCAGCGCGGTGGCGATTTCATGCAGTTCGTCGTCGTTGAGCTTGATGAAATCGGCTTGCTGCATCATGTCGCGCAGATAGGCGAGTTGGTAGTGTGGCGGGCGCAGATTGACATCAAAAATTTTGAACGATGCGTGTGGCAGCAGTTCGGCAAGGGCTTGGCGGGAGACGGCATCGCGCATGGTGAGGCTGCCGAAAATGAAGGCATCGGATTGCGCCACGCGGGCTTTGGCGGCTTCGTTGGCTTGGATTTTGTCCCACGCGCAGGGGTAAACGATGTCGTAGTGGGCGCAGCCTTCGGCATCCAGTTGCACCAGCACTTGGCTGGTGGCGAGTTGGGGGTCGGTTTGGATTAAATCGGTGGCGATGCGTTTGCGTTGGATGGCTTGGCGCAGGGCTGCGCCGTCGGCATCGTTGCCGCAACGGCTGATAACGCTGCAATCTGCGCCAAGGGTGGCAAGGTGGGCGAGGAGGTTGATGGGCGCGCCGCCGAGAATTTTGCCTGTGGGCAGGTTGTCCCAGAGGGCTTCGCCGAATGTGGTGATTTTGTGCATGGTGTTTGGAGGGGAGTAACCCACTTGGGCATAGGTTAAATGTGTTTATAGCTTGGGGATAAGTGGGGCAGGGGGTTGAAAGATAGGGGGAAAATTAAATTGCTGCTTTTTTGTGCAACGGCTGTTGAGGCAGCCTGAAACGAAGTTTGGCGCAGCAAATGGCAATTTAAGGTTTTCAGGCTGCCTCAATATAGGCAATAAACATAGGCAGCCTGAAAACACAAAACTGCGCTTTTCGTTACAAAAAACGCAGTTTAAAAATCATGCCGATGTCTCATCCGCTTTATAGCCTTGGGTGGCGAAGAATACAATGTAAACATAGCAAACAGCAGGAATCACATACGAAATCATCAAGCCCACATTATCAATCACCAAGCCTTGCAACACGGGAACCAGCGCACCGCCCACAATGGCGGTGGAAATGATGCCCGAAGCTGCGCCCGTGAATTTGCCCAAGCCCTTAGTGCCGAGCGAGAAAATGGTGGGGAACATGATGGAGTTGAAAAAGCCAATCAGCAGCAGCGCCCATTGGGTTACTGCGCCGCCGTTTGCCGCAATCGCCAGTAGCAACAAGCCCACCGCCATAGAAGCGTTGAACGCCAAATATTTATTGGGCGCGATTTTGTTCATCAAGCCTGCGCCGATAAAGCGTCCCACCATGGCGCCGCCCCAGTAAACCGACAAATAGCCTGCGGCTTTATCGTGGTCTAAGCCTGCGGTGTGTTCCAACACGTTCACCATCAGCGAGCCAATCGCCACTTCCGCGCCCACATAGCAAAAAATCCCAATCGTGCCCAGCACCATGTGTTTGTATTGCCACACGCTGGTTTTGCCATCGTGGCTGGCTTCGGTTTGCTCGGCGGCGATTTGGCGCGCATCGGGCAATTTAATCAAGCCAATCAACACCGAAAGCAAAATCATAAAGCCTGCCAGCCCCAAATACGGCATTTGCACCGATGCAATGCGCTGGGTTTGGCTGGCGGTGGCATCCACAAAAATCAATGCTGCGCCAATGGGTGGCGCAACGGTGGTTGCCAACGAGTTAAACGCTTGGATCAGCGTGAGCATCACCGATTCTTTGCCTTTGGGCGCCAACAGCGTTACATACGGATTGCCCGCCACTTGCAGCAACACAATCCCCGAAGCCAAAATAAACAGCGCGCCCAAGAAAATGGGATACGACGCGCTTGCCGCCGCGGGGTAAAACAAAACGCAGCCCAAGGCGGCGATTAAAAAACCGCCGATGATGCCCGCTTTGTAGCCCATGTTTTCCACCAGTTTACTCATGGGGATGGACATAACGGCATAGGCGGTAAAGAAACAAAACTGCACCAGCATGGCTTGGGTGTAGTTCAGGTTAAAAATCGCTTTCAGATGCGGGATAAGGATGTCGTTGAGGCAGGTGATAAAACCCAGCATAAAAAACAGCGCG
>CAUVGV010000064.1:0-11449 GCA_963551505.1 uncultured Kingella sp. | reverse complement strand
GGCGGGCGCGGTTCGGGCAAGTCGCACGAGCGGGCGGAAGCGTTGGTAGAGCGGGCGATACTTAACCCTGATTTAAAAGCGGTGTGCATTCGGGAAATCCAAAAGACGCTGCAACATTCGGCAAAGTCGCTGATTATGTCCAAAATCCGTCAGTTTGGCGTGGCGCATCTGTTTGAAGAGACACGCGAGCATATTCGGATATTAAACGGCACAGGTTTGATTATCTTTCAGGGTATGCAAGACCATACCGCCGACAGCATCAAGTCGCTTGAAGGCTTTGATATTGCGTGGGTGGAAGAAGGGCAGAGTTTGTCGCATCGCAGCTTTCAGTTGTTGCGCCCAACCATTCGCGCGGCGGGCAGCGAGATTTGGGTAACGTGGAATCCCGAGCATGATACCGATGCGGTAGATGTGTTTTTCAATGAAGCGGTTGCCAATGGCGCGGAAGACGTGAAGCTGGTGCATGTGAATTATGACCAAAATCCGTTTCTGCCTGATGAGCTATACAAGGAAATGGAGTACGACCGCAAATACAACCCGCAGTCGTTTGGGCATGTGTGGCTGGGCGAGTACAACGTCAAAAGCGAAGCGCAGGTGTTTGCGGGCAAGTTTACGGTTGATGAGTTTGTGCCGACTGATGAATGGGACGGGCCTTATTATGGCTTGGATTTTGGTTTCGCCAAAGACCCGACCGCTGTTGTGAAGTGCTGGACGTTTGGCGATTGTTTGTATATTGAGCAGGAAGCGGGCGGCATTGGTTGGGATTTGGACAAAACTGTGCCGCTGATTGAGAAAAGGCTGCCTGAAATTGGAAAATACGTTATCCGTGCGGATAGTGCGCGCCCCGAAAGCATCAGTTATTTGCGGCGGCATGGTTTGCCGCGCATAGTGGCAGTAGATAAATGGCGCGGCAGCGTGGAAGATGGTGTGGAGTTTATCAAGTCGTTTGCCAAGGTGGTTATTCACCCGCGTTGCGAGCATACGGCGCGGGAATTTCGGCTGTATCAGTACAAGGTGGATAGACGTTCAGGCGATATTCTGCCTGTTCTGTTGGACGAGCAGAACCATTGGGTAGATGCCGTTCGCTATGCCCTTGCGCCCTTGATTAAACAACGTGGCAAGGCGGGCGCGATGGCGTTTGTGTAGGAATAAACTATGGACAATAAGACAACAGAAGTGCAAGCCATGCACGGCGCGGGCAAGATTGTGCGCGATTTGCTGGGCGGCACGCGGCGCATGCGGGAATGTGGGGCAACTTATATGCCCTGCTTTTCTTTGATGCCGCCTGATATGCACAAGAATGTGATAGAGAAAGCAACACTCTACCCCGCGCTTTCGGAAACGCTGAAAGCGATGACGGGGCGTGTGTTTTTTCGTGGTGTAGACACGGGCAATGTGCAGGAGCAAGTCGCGGCGTTGTTGGGCGATATGGATTTGCGCCATCACGATATTCACACGCTGGTGGCGGATTGGTTTGAAGATGCGCTAGCGTTTGGTGTGTCGTATATGCTGGTGGATTATCAGAATGCGCCTGCGGCGAGAACGCGCCAAGATGATGCGGCTTTGGGTTTGCGTCCGTATTGTGTGCCGATTAAAAACAGCCAAGTTTTAGGCTGGAAAACGACAATAGTAAACGGGCGCGAAACCTTGTCGGAGTTTCGTTTTATCCAAGAGTGGTTAGACGAAAACGGTAATGAAATACGCCAAATTACGAAGTGGGAAATTGGGCGCGTCAGCACTTATCGCCAAACGCCTAGCGGCTGGCAGCAGCATAGCGAAACCAGCGTTTCGGCAAACGGCAAGCCTTTAAATCGCATTCCGATTGTGGCGTTGCAGTTGGAAGGTGTGGGCTTGTTGGGCGGTCGCCCGCCGCTGGCGGATTTGGCGTATCTGAATGTGAAGCATTGGCAGGCGCAGGCGGATTACGATAACTTGGTGCATTATGTGTCGCAGCCGTTGTTGGTGGGCACGGGCTTTGAGTTGGCTGGCAGAGACGAAGTATTCCAAACGGGCAACAATCTGATTACGCTGCCTGAAAATGCTACTTTGCGCTATGTGGAGCATGGCGGTTCGGCAATCGCGGCAGCGGCGGAAAAAATCGCCAAGATTGAAGCGGATATGGCTACGGCAGGGGCTAAATTGTTGCAAAAGGCGGCAATGGCGATGACGGAAAGCCAAGCAATCGATGAGCGCGGTAAGGAAGTGTCGCGTTTGCGTGTAATGGCGAACCGCTGTGAAGAAGCGATTGGGCAGGTATTGGCTTGCTTTGGGCTGTGGCTGGGCATTGAACAAGTGGGCACGGTGGAGATTAGCGGCAATATTGATGTGGAAACCAACCCTGCGGCGGGTTTTGCGGAAATATTGAAGCTGCACACGGCGGGCATCATTAGCACGCAAACGGCGTTTGATGAAGCGGTACGGCGTGGGTTGTTGTCGGAAGCGATGAATTGGGATGATGAGTTGCTGCGGCTCAATCGGCAGGAACAAAAATGGATTTAATCACGCGCCAAATTGATTTAATGCGCTTGGAAAAGCGGATTTCGTGGGAGATGTATCAGCGGCTGTTGGCGTGGCGTGAACAGGTGGAAAACACGGATGAAGTGGACAAGCTGATTGACCGCTATTTCGCGGAATTGGAAGCGTGGTTTATGGCGCAGCATGAAGCGGTTGCCGATGATGAGAGCAATTGGCTGTTTTGGCTGCTAACCAGTTTGGGCATAGCGGCGCAGCGGTTGCCGCAAGGTGCGCTGTATGATTTGCGTGTAGGCAGCCTGAAATTGCCTGAATGGTGGGCAAGCTGGCGGGCAGATGTGAAGCGCAGCGCAAGGCAAATGCTGTTGTTTCATCGCTTGCATGATGAGCCGCTGGATTGGCAGCGTGTTTTTCAGGCTGCATGGTGGCGTTTAAAGGCGTTGAGCGCGACTTGGATTAGCTCGTTGATGAGCGAAGCGGTGTATCAGATGGGTAGGCTGAATCCTGCGGTTAAGGGCTTTCGCCATATCAGCGTGCTGGACGGCAAAACCAGCAGCGTGTGCGCGGCACGGCACGGTTTGCTGTGGGGGCGCGATTTGCAACCGATTGGACACAACTTTGTCTTTAAGCGTCCTGCGCTGCATCCGCATTGCCGCAGCCGTTTGGTGTGGTGGCTGGGCGGGGCTTGGCATGATGTCAGCGGCGATGATTGGGTTAAATCGCGCACGCTGGACGAGTTGCAAGAGCAGTTTGGCGTGGGCGTGGGGCAAATGCTGTTTGACGGCACAATTGAACTGCATCAGGCGGTTAAAAGCGGTGGATTGCAAGCCATGACGTTGCAAGAATTGCAAGCGAAATATAAGCCGTGATTTCAGGCTGCCTTTGGGCGAATTTTTTTGTTTTGGGCAGCTTTTCAGGCTGCCTTTTTTCTTGCCCGCTGCTTGGAATGGCACGGGTGTTTTGCGGTGGAAGCCGCGTTTTTTATCGGAGTAAACCATGAAATTAAAAATTGATGAGCAAGGGCACGCCGTATTGCAAGACGGCAAACCTGTGTATGTGCATGATGACGGCAAGGAAGTGCCGTTTGATGCGGAGCAGGCGGTAACCAAAATTGCCAGCCTGAATGCGGAAGCCAAGCAGCATCGTGAAGCCAAAGAAGCGGCGGAAGCCAAATTAAAGGCGTTTGACGGTGTGGACGTGGACAAAGCGAAGCAGGCTTTGGAAACGGTGGCGAATTTGGACGCGAAAAAGCTGATTGATGCGGGCGAAGTGGAAAAGGTGAAAGCCGAAATGGCAAAAGCCTATGAAGAGAAGCTAGCAGCAGAGCAGGCGGCAACGGCAAAGGTGCGTGAGCAGTTTCATCAATCGCTGGTGGGCGGCGAGTTTGCGCGGTCTAAATTTATCGCGGACAAAATCGCGGTGCCTGCGGACATGGTGCAGGCGGTCTTTGCGCGGCATTTTAGCGTGTCGGAAGATGGCAAATTGCAGGCGAAAGATGCGGCGGGCAATCCGATTTACAGCCGCGTGAATGTGGGCAGTTTGGCGGACTTTGACGAAGCGTTGGAAATGTTGGTTTCCAGTTATCCCAACAAGGACAGCATTTTGAAAGGCAATCAGTCTAATGGCGGTGGGGCGAATGCCAACGGTGCGCCGACTGGTAACAGCATGAACCGCGCCCAATTTGAAGCGTTATCCCCTGTTGAGCAGATGAAAGCTGTTCAAGCGGGAACGCAAATTGTTTAATTTTTTAGGAGCTATTTATGAGCAATAATTTAACTGGGTTAATCCCTACCCTTTACGAAGCATTGGACACTACATCGCGCGAGATGACGGGTTTTATCCCCGCTGTAAACCGTGATAACAATGTGGCGCGTGCGGGCTTGGGGCAAGTGGTGCGTTCGCCTATCGCCAAAGCGGGCGACTTGGAAGACATCGTACCCGGGCAATTACCCAAAAATTCAGGCGAAACGCAAACCGATTACGCCGATGTGAAAATTGAGCATTCCAAAGCCGCGCCGATTGTATGGAATGGCGAAGAAGTGAAAGCGGTTAATCACAACGGCGTGGGCTACAACCGTTTGCTGGCTGACCAATTTTCCGATGCGATGCGTAAGTTGGTTAATGCGGTGGAACGCGATATTGCCCAAAAAGCAACAGTGGGCGCAATGCTGGCTTATGGCACGGCGGGGAAAACGCCTTTTGGTACGGCTGGCGATTTGGAAGATTTCGCGCAAATTTCTAAACTGCTGGACGACAACGGCGCGCCCGTTAGCGCACGTCAATTGGTGCTGAACTCTGCCGCAATGGCGAATTTGCGTGGCAAGCAGTCTGTTTTGTTTAAAGTGAACGAAGCGGGCAGCGAAGATATGCTGCGCACAGGCTACACCGACCTTGTACAGAATTTCGCCTTGCGTTATTCGGGCGGGATTATGGCGCACGCAGCGGGGCAAGGCACAGGCTACACCACAGCGGCAACGGCGCAGCATCTGAAAAACATTGCTTTGAAAGCGGGTTCAGGCAGCCTGAATGCGGGCGACATTGTGGGCTTGGGCGGCGTGCAATATGTATTGGGCAGCAACACAAACAGCAAATCGGACGGCTTGAAGCTGAACGGTGGTTTGTTGGCGGCGGTGGAAGATGGCGCAGCCATTACGCCTTTTGGCAATTACACGCCCAACTTCGCTTTTGACCGCAACGCTATTGTGCTGGCAACCCGTACGCCTGCTTTGCCTGACGGCGGCGATAATGCGGACGATGCCATGATGCTAACCGATCCATTAACAGGGTTGAGTTTTGAAGTGCGCGTTTATCGCCAATATCGCCAAGTGAAATATGAAGTTGCTTTGGCGTGGGGCGTGGCAGTTATGAAGCCTGAACATTTGGCGATTTTGGCGCACTAACAGGAGCGGTATGTCTTACGCAAGTCTTGAATTTGCTGATGCCTACCACGCCGCGCGTCAATCTGCCGAGCGGTGGAGCGATTTTGGCGATGCTGAAAAAGCCCGCCGCTTGATGTCGGCTTCGGACGCGATAGACCGCTGGTTTGATTACATCGGGCAGCCTGAAAAGCTGAACCGCGCTTTCCCGCGCAAGATTAACGGCGCATCGGTGTTGCCCGATGCGGTGGTGCAGGCGTGTTGTGAGTTGGCATTGCTGGATAATATTTCAGGCTGCCTGCCCACGGCGGCGAAGCTCAAACAGGTGGGCGGCATTTTGCTGAAAGATGGCGAGTGTGAACACGCCCAAGACGAGCATCATTTGGCGGTGGCTATGGTGGCGCGGCTGCTTGCGCCCTATATCCGCACGGTGGGCTTTACGCCGATTAGGAGATGCTGATGCAGGTGTTGTTTGATTTTCCTACGCTGCCTGAAATAGAAATATCGCCGTTGATGCGCGAGATTGCGCGGGTAATGGAAACATCGGTGTTGCTGAACTTTACGCAGCAGTGCAGCCCTGATGGCATTCCGTGGCTGCCGAGCAAACGGGCGCAGCGGGATGGTGGCAAGACGCTGATTGATACGGGCGGGCTGTTGGCATCGGTTACGGCGCAATCGGGCGCGGATTTTGCCGAAGTAGGCTTTGTACATGGCGATTTGCCGCGCTGGCTACATTTTGGCGTGCCGCAGAATAATTTACCCGCCCGCAATATCTTGGGCTTTCGCAAGGAAGATGAAGACAAGATTTTGCGCTTGACGGCGCGGTATATTGAGACGCTGTTTCAGGCTACCTGAAAGGACTAAACATGAACGATTATTTTGCCGTAGGCATGGCGATTGAAGCGGTGTTGCGCGACAACATGGGCGATAAGCTGGACGGTGTGTACAGCCCGTTTACGGTAAACGACCTTGCGGTGTTGAAGCAAAAAGCGGTAACGGCGCATGTGAATTTATTGCCGTCCGAGTTTGGCAACGACAGCGGCAACGGGGCGCGGCAGGCAGAAACGCAACGCTGGCAAGTGTTGCTGTGCTTTAAAACGCCAACGACCCGCGAGCAGGAGCAAATTTTGCGTGAAAAAGCGGGCGCGTTGGTGTTGCAGATGCGCGGCTTGTTGCAAGGGGCGAATTTGGGCGTGGTGGGCGCAAAGCCGTTGAAAGCGGTGGCGAACCATGCTTATTTGTCCGAAGATTGCCGCTTTTGGATTTTTGCCACGACCTATTCGGTGGTGTGTGTGATTTAGTGGCAGTTTTTTCCCCGAGGGGGACTTCCTTCGGGCGCAACTGCCTTTTTTGCATCCGAAAGGGTGCTTTTTTTATGGAGTGAAACATGGCTGAACTAGTCAAAGAGTATTACAGCGGGCAAGGCATGGTGTATGCCGCGCCGTATGTGGGTGGCGTGGTGCAAACCGAAAAAATGCGGTGGATTGGCAACGTGCCGAGCCTTGAATTGTCGTTTGAAACCGATACAGCAGAGCATAAGGAAAGTCATTCTGGCACGCGGCAGAAAGATTTGGTGCTGCGTAAAGAGTTATCGGCTTCGTTTGCGCTGACAATGGAAGATTTTTCGGTGGATAACTTGGCGATGGCGTTTATGGCGAGCGTGGAAAGCACGCCCAATGGCAAGGTTACGGATGAGACTTCCAGCGCAACGCTGAAAGCGGGCGATTACTGGCTGTTGTCCAAACAGAAAATCAGCAAGCTGGCGATTAAAGACAGTACGACTGGCAGCGCGGTAAAGCTGCAAGCAGGCGTGCATTATGAAGTGGATGAAACCTATGGGCGCGTGAAGCTGTTGGATGCCAACGGTTTGACTTTGCCGCTGTTGGCAACGTTTGAGCATGAAGCGAGCAACACGTTGAACTTGCTGACCGAAATAGTGGAAGGCTGGTATCTGCGCTTGGAAGGTTTGAATACGGCAAACGGCAACGCGCCCGTGTTGGTGGAGATTGTGAAAGCGTATTTGTCGCCTGCCAAGACCTTGTCGCTGATTAACGATGAATTGAGTTCGTTTGAACTGGCGGGCAATGCGCTGTTGCATAATGGCAAAACTGTGAAAATCACTAAACTTTAACCATCGCCCCCGTTTGGGGGCTTTTTGCTTATGAAATTAACCCATCCCAACGGCGAAAGCCTAATCCTTTCCGATGCGCTGCTGTGGAAAGATGAGTTTGACTGGCGAGATGTGGCGCAAACCGAGCCTGTGCGCACGTTGTCGGGCAGTTATGTTATCCAACAAGGCATCAAGCAAAAGGGACGACCGATTTCGCTTGAACCGCCCGAGAACATGGCTTGGCATGCCCGCGCAGTAGTGGAAAAGCTGCAAGTATGGGCAGGGCAGCCTGAAACCGTATTTAGCCTAGAAATGGCGCAGGGCACGTTTGATGTGCTGTTTGTTGCGCTGTCTGCCGAGCCTGTGTTGGGCTATGGCGGGGAAAAGGCGAATGATTGGTTTCGTGTGAATATTCAATTTTTAACGGCTTAACAAAATGACCCAAAAACACACCCAGTTAACCACCCAAAACCTGCGCATCTACAAATCGCAACGCTTAACCGACACCAACGACGGCGGCGGCATGATGGTGAACGAAGCCTTAACGGGCGCGGACAATGAATTGTTTAACCCTGTGTCCACCTTAGACAACACGCTGGGCGGCTTTGATGCGCGGCTGGTTTATCCTGCGGTGCTGGTATCGGATACATCCACGCTGCTGGGGGCGAATGTGATGATTAGCAAGCCGCCTGCGGCGGAGAATGTGTCGGTGCTGCTGGTGAAGGGTGATTACTACGGGCAGGAGCGCGCATCGATTATGGAGCGCATGGAAAGCTACCGCACGGCGACCACGGAAAGCCGCATGACGCTGTTGGGCAAGCAGCGCAAGGGCAGCCGTTTGGTGGAAGCGTATCAGCAGCAAACTGCGCCGCTGCCTGTGGTGGGCGATGTGTTTGCGCTGCGTTTGATTATTGATGGTAATGAAGTGTATGAATTTATCCGCATCGCCAGTTTGAGCAGCGAGTTGCGCACGTTTGAAGACGATAAGGGCGAGTTTGTGCGCCGTGTGGTGAGCATGACGATTAGCCAGCCGTTAGAACGTGATTTTGAAGGCATGGAAGATGCCAGCCGTTATAAAGCCACGCCCAAGGCGCGGGTGATGCAGACGCAGATTGCCGATAGCGCGAGCTATTACGGCATCGCCCCTGTTGCCCTGCCGCCGAAAAAAGGCGATGCAGCGGTAAAAGTGGCGAGTATTTACGCGCAACTGGTGCCCGTTTCTACCGTGGAAACGGCGATTGCGGATGATTGGGCGCAAGGGCGGGCGATGTGGATTGAAACCGCGCCGCGCCGCGATGTGTTCAGCGGCTGGGTGTCGGGCAATAAGCTGTATTTGGAAACGCCTGTGTTGCCCACCAGCGTGCAGATTGCGGGCTATACCGATGATGGGCAAGGCAGCCTGAAAAACGGCGACAGCATCATCAATGTGGATTATGCCAACGGCGTGCTCACCAATATTTCAGGCAACGTTACCGTGTCGGCTATTCCTGCGGTGCAGGTGCGCAACTATGCCTATTCGGCGTATATCAATGTGAACGATACCAATGTGGGCAAGGAATGGGCGCCACTACTGCGCCCCCGCCCTGCGCGTGGCAGCGTGCAAGTGTCGTATCGCAGCGGCAAAACGTGGTACACGCTCACCGATTACGGCGATTACAGCCTGCGCGATGACAACGGCGAAGTGTGCGGCAGCATTACCGAAGGCGGCAGCGCGCTCATCAGTCTGCCTGCGATGCCCGATAGCCCCAGTCAAATTGTGGTGAGCTGGATTCCGCGCGATTACTACCAAACCCTCAACGGCAGCGATGCGGGCAGTGTGATTGCGCCCGAAACGGTAAATGCCGAATTGGTGTTGCCTGAAACGCCGATACCCAACCTAAAACCCAACAGCATCAAATTAACATGGGCGGGCGGTAGCGCGAAAGACGACGGCAAGGGCAATTTAACTGGAAGCTGCACGGGCAAAGTGAACTATGCCAGCGGCGAAATCCGCCCAGTAGGCTTAACCGCCACCACGGTGCAATTGACCGCGCAGCAGTACAGCAGCGTAGCAAACAACCGCGCGGTGAATGTTGCCGTGGCGGGCGGCAGCAACCAATTGAGTTTGGTTGCCGAGCCGCTGCAAAAAGGCAGCCTGAAAATCGCCCTAACCCTGACGCGCACCACGGCAACGGGCTATACGCCCAAGCTCAATCTGCTCAACACGGCGGGCAAATAAGAAAGGACAGTCATGGCAAGAAACTACACCCAATCTGCCAGCAACGATGATGATTTCGCGCTGGTTTTGGCTGACAACGGCGCGGGCGGGCTGCTGTATGGCAGCCGCGCCATCGGCGGCAGCGTGGACTATGGCACAGGCGCGGTGGTGATTGACGCGGTTACGCTGCTGGGCAGCCTGAAACAGCCGCAGTACAGCAATTACCAAATCACGCGCGATGCGAGTAGCACAGGCGTTGCTCTGCAATACAAAACCACGCAGGATGTGCACATCACCGCTGCTTCGGCGCGCGTCGCCAGTATTACCAGTGCCGATGTGCGCGAAGTGAGCCAAACCATTGCCACGGGGCTGCAAACCTATGATGTGCTGAACGGCAAAGCCTACCCCCGCGCGGTGTTGTTTAACAGTTGGCTGTTTGAAGTGAACGGCGAGCGCATTATTGAGCGCAATGGCACGTTGTACCGCAACTGGAATGCCAGCACAGGCGCAGGCGAGGCGGTAGGCAGTTTAAGCGTGGCGGGCAAGGCGACGATTAACGCTTTGGCGTTGGATAAAAACGCGGTGATTAAGGTGTTGCAAGGCGTGATGGTAAACGGCACGCACGAAGTGCAAAGCTATGTGGGGCGCACGGCAATCGCGCCGATTAAGCCGCAGTCGTTTACCGCCTATGCCGAAGTGGGCGGCAACACGCTGACGGGCGTTGCCCAAGCAGATGAAACGCTGGCAGGCAGCCTGAAAGGCAAGGTGGACAGCGAAACGGGCTTTTTTAGCATTGAAGCGAGTGAGCCGATTGCGCCCGATGCGCTGCGCTACAACGCCGTGTCGCAGTCCACCGTACCCTTGGACAGCAGCATCATTGGCATCAATGCCACCCGATTGCCGCTGGACGGTAAAGTGCCGATATTCCGCGCGGGCGGCTTGGTGGTGATTCACAACAGCATAGAACAGGACATCGGCAGCGCGTTTACTGCGGGGCAAACGGTGCAGCTTGAACGGCAGAATTTGGACAGGCTGTGCGTGAAAGACGCGGCGGGCGCGCATATTGATGCCGAGAAGTACGATTACGACTTGGCGGCAGGCACACTCACTTGGCGCACGCCGTTGGATTTGCAGGGCTACACGATGCCACTAACCGCCGTGCTGTTTTGGGAAGAAGACAACCGCGTGGTGGAAAGCAGTATTTCAGGCAGCCTGAAACTGCAAAACCCGCTCACGCGCGACTTTCCCAAAGAAGGCACCTTTGTTTCCAGCGCCGTGGTCGCGAGCGATTTGCTGGTACGCGCCAGCGAGCCGTTCAGCCAAAAAGCGTGGACGGGCGTATGGCAAAACACGCGTATTGGCGAGGCATTGTTGGCAAAAACCAATGTGAAAGATTATCCGATTGCCATCAGCGCAGATGGCGCGATTAACGAGCGATGGTTGCTGAAATTCACCTCCAACACTCAATTTGAACTGTATGGCGAGAGTTTGGGCTTGATTGCCACGGGCGATATTTTAAGCGACCTTGCGCCGATTAACCCCGCCACCAATAAGCCCTATTTCAGGCTGCCTGCGGCGGCATTTGGCGGCGGCTGGGTGGCGCAAAACTGCATTCGCTTTAACACCACGGGCACGCCCATTCCGCTGTGGATAGTGCGGGCGATACAGCCCACAGGCAAACGCAGCACGCATAAAGATGGTTGGACGGTGTGTTTGCGTGGCGATACGGTAGAAATTTAATTTGAAAGGAAACCCCATGACCCCCGTAACCCTTTACCAATCCACCGACACCGA
>CAUVGV010000063.1:0-11456 GCA_963551505.1 uncultured Kingella sp. | reverse complement strand
CCACCAACGAGCTGGACAAATTGGTTTACGACTATCATGTGAACGTGCAAGGCGGCTATCCTGCGCCCTTGCATTACGGCAATCCGCCCTATCCCAAATCGTGCTGCACTTCGGTGAACCATGTGATTTGCCACGGCATCCCCGATGATAAACCGCTGAAAGAAGGCGATATTATCAACATTGATTTAACCATCAAAAAAGACGGCTTCCACGGCGACAGCAGCCGAATGTTTACCGTGGGCAAGGTGAGCCCGCAAGCGCAACGCTTGATTGACGTAACCCACGAAAGCATGATGGCGGGCATTGCCGCCGTGAAAGCGGGCGCAACGCTGGGCGACATTGGCTACGCCTGCCAAAACGTTGCCGAAAACGCAGGCTATTCGGTGGTGCAAGAATTTTGCGGGCACGGCATCGGGCGCGAGTTTCATTGCGAGCCGCAAATTTTGCACTACGGGCGCAAAGGGCAAGGCATGGTGCTCAAAGCAGGCATGATTTTCACCATTGAGCCGATGATTAACCAAGGCAAACGCCATTTGCGCATCTTGGACGACGGCTGGACGGTGGTTACCAAAGACCGCAAACTCTCGGCGCAATGGGAACACGAAGTATTGGTTACCGAAACGGGCTGCGAGATTTTGACCATTTCGCCGCGCACAGGCAAAGCGTAAACCAAATCACCTTAGGCAGCCTGAAAACCGTTTTTCTCGTTTTAGCTTCGCAACTCCGCTGCGCTACGCAGGCTGCCTCAACGAAAGCATCATATGAACATTAGCCAAGCCGCCGCCCAAACGGGCTTATCCGCCAAACAAATCCGCGATTATGAAAAACAAGGCTTGCTGCCACCCGCGCCGCGCAGTGAAGCGGGTTATCGCCGTTTTTTGCCTGCCGATTTGCAACGGCTGCGCTTTATCGCCCATGCGCGCGAAGTGGGCTTTTCGCTGGCGCAGATTAAACGCCTGCTGGCATTGGCAGACGACCCACAACGGCACAGCCGCGATGTCAAACAGTTGGCAAGCGAACACATCGCCGAGCTCAACCAAAAAATCGCCACGCTGCAAACCATGCGCGACACGCTGCAAGCATGGCACAACCAATGCGCGGGCGATGATGCGGCGGCGTGTTGTATTTTGGAGGGGATAGGCAGCCTGAAACCTTTGCAAAACCTGTAACCGATGGAGCGTCGGCGGCTCGCCGACATTTTGAAAAATCAGTAATGCTATGTTTAATAAGCAATTTGGCGACGATCTGTCGCTGCTCCATTTTAGGTTTCAGACTGTTGTTGGGGGTTTTGCAAAGGTTTCAGCCTGAAAATGGGGGAAGCGGGGTATGGCGGTTAAGTGGATAAGAGGAAGACGGTGACTGCCGTCTTTTTTGGTTTTCAGGCTGCCTATTGATGGCGCATATAGGCAGCCTGAAACCCCATCCCCAAACATAAAACCCTTTATGCCACTCAGCACAAAGGGTTTTATTGCATCAACAGCAGCCGCTACATAAACGCGCCGATAATCTGCACCAGCAAGATTTTAAACACCGTCATGGATGGGAAAATCATGGCGTAGCCCACATCGGGTTTATCGGAGGCCAGCGTTTTGCTGCTGAACGCCAAAATCGCAGGGTTGCCTGTTGCGCCCGAAATAATGCCCGCCGCCATGTCGTAAGGGATGCGGAACACATACACGGTAATCAGCAACACGCTGATGGTGAGCAGTGCCACCAAAGCCACGCCCAGCAGCAGATAGGTCATGCCGCTTTTGGCAACGGTGTCCACAAAGGTTGAGCCTGATGCCATGCCCACTTGCGCAAGGAACAACGCCAAGCCAAATTCGCGGAACACGCGCGAGGCGGCAATCGGCATACTCCATGTGAACTTCCATGTGTTACGCGCTTTGCCCAGATACAACGCTACCAGCAGCAAGCCTGCCAAGCCAAGTTTCACGTTGCCCAACCCAGGGATGGGGAAGGCAATAGAACCCACCGCCAAGCCCAACGCCGCGCCCACGCCCATAGAAAGGTAGTTCACTTCGCCACCCGCTTTCACCGAGTCGCCGAAGAAGCGTTGCAATTCTTTGGTGTGCCCCACTTCTGCTAACACGCCGATTTGGTCGCCGATTTCCATGCGCAGCGATTGGGTGAGCGGCATATCGGTGTCGCCACGGCGAATGTGCAAAATGCTGACATTGAGCGTCATCAGTTGGCGGATTTGCGGGATGGTTTTGCCCGCCAAGTTAGGGTTGGAAATAAACAGGCGTTGGTATTCTTTTTCGCCTTGCACCAAGTTGATTTTGTCGCCCACGCGCGTGCCGATGGTGGGCACGGCTTGGTCTAGCTTGGCGTTGTCCACCGCGGTAATCAACACGATGTCGCCGTGTTGCAATTCGCCCAAATGCCCCAAGGCAACGGCTCGGCCGCCACGGTTGGTGGTAGTGATGCTCACGCCATCGGGCAGGGTGCTGTTTACGTCCGACATGGTTTTGCCGAAGATTTCAGGGTTTTCCACGCGCACGGCGCACACGCGCAACGAGGTGCGCTCTTCCAGCGTGTATTTGGGCTTGAAGAAGCTGTTATACAAACCAATAATCAAAATGGGCACGGCAACGCCAAAGGGATAGGCAACGGAATAGCCTGTGGCGGGGATTTTGTCGCCCGTTACCACCATTGCCGCTTGCAAGGCAGAAGTGCTGGTGCCCGCGCCTGCCCATGCGCCGATGGCTTCGGCAAAGTTCACGCCCGGCACCAATTTAATCGCCAACAGCATCAAGCCCAGCGACAGCAATACGCCAATCACCGAGGCGATGTTGGCTTTAATGCCCAAGGGGCTGGTTAAGCCTTTGAAAAATTGCGCGCCAAATGCGATGCCCACGCCATATAAAAACAGCAGCAAGCCGAATGTGCCCACGATGGCGGGCAAGGCGGATTTGGGCGCAAGCGCACCCATTGCCAAGCCCACAAACAACACTGCGCCTGCGCCCAGCGATAAGCCGCGCACGCTAATCATGCCTACGGCGTAGCCCAATGCAATCGTTGCAAACAGGGCAAGCAAAGGATTGGCGGTTAAATAATCAACAAGTGCTGTCATGGGACAGTCTCCTTCCAACAAATAAAACAAAAGCGATTTTCAGGCTGCCTTGGCGGCGTGCGGGCAAAATCTATTTTGCAAATCTTGGCACACGCGCCTTAAATCGCCACCTGATTGAGATACGCCAATAACGCGGCTTCGTCTAAATGCCAATGGCAAATTTCGTGTTCGCCATGCAGCAACACGGGCACCAGCTCGTTATAGCGTGCGACTAGATTTTCGTCTTCATCCACATCCACCACGTTGAGCGCAAACCCGTATTGTTGTTGATAGGGCAACAGGGCTTGGTGCATTTGGTGGCACAAACTGCAATATTCTCGGAATAGGAGTGTTAAGGTCATTTTATGGTTATTACGAAATCAGAAGCGCGCGCATTATAACTGTTATTTGGTGTAAATAAAGGGGGGTTGGGGGGATGCAATGGGGGGGATTGGGGCGGGCTGAAAGTTGTGAAGCGTTAGGCAGCCTGAAAACCAATCAGTCCGACAAAAAAACCGCATGGCTGAACAGCAAACGGTTTTATGTTTTCAGGCTGCCTCATAATCGCGTTGCCAGTATTCATATTGCTGGGCTTGCTCGGCGAGGTAGTCGGCTAAATAGTCGTATTGTTCGCCTGCGTGGTTGATTTGGTTGAGGTGCTGGCGGGCGGTTTGGCTGTGGGGGATGCGGGCGAGATACCAGCCGATGTGTTTGCGGGCGATGCGGGTGCCTGCGCTGTCGCCGTAAAAGGTGTGCATGGCGGCGATATGGCGCAGGATGGTGGTGCAGGCAGCCTGAAATGGCATCGGCGCAGGCAGCGTGCCGTGTTGCAGATAATGCTGGATGTCGGCAAACAGCCACGGCTGCCCTTGTGCGCCGCGCCCTATCATGATGGCATCTGCGCCTGTTTGTGCCAGCACGGCGGCGGCTTTTTGCGGGCTGGTGATGTCGCCGTTTGCCCAGATGGGCAGGCGGCTGCGTTGTTTGACGGCGGTGATAAGGTCGTATTGCGCTGCGCCGCGATACATTTGGCTGCGGGTGCGCCCGTGGATGGCTAGGGCGGCGATGCCTGCGTCTTCGGCGATTTGGGCGATGGTGGGGATGTTTTGGTGCGTGTCGTCCCAGCCGAGCCGTGTTTTCAGGGTAACGGGCACGTTTACGGCGCGCACCACGGCGTTGAGTATTCGGGCGACGAGGGTTTCGTTTTGCAGCAATGCGCTGCCTGCCAGTACGTTGCACACTTTTTTGACGGGGCAGCCCATGTTGATGTCGATGACTTGCGCGCCGAGGGCGACGTTGTGTTGCGCGGCGGCGGCAAGCTGGGCGGGGTCGCTGCCTGCGATTTGCACGACGATGATGCCGTTTTCGCCTGCGTGGTTTTGGCGGTGGCGGGTTTTGGCGGTGTGTTGCAAATCGGGGTTCACGGTTACCATTTCGCTGGCTGCCCATTGTGCGCCAAATTGGCGGGCGAGCTGGCGAAAGGGCAGGTCGGTAATGCCCGCCATCGGGGCGAGGGCAAACTGGGCGGCGTGTAGGGCGGCGAGGGTCATTGGAATGGGGTGAACAGGTCTATCAGGGTTTGGCGGATGTACAGGGTTTGCATGGCAAGGGCAAGCAGCACGAGTAGGGAAAGTTGGCGGCGGCTGGGTGGGCGTGGTTGGTTTTCAGGTTGCCTAAATAGGATTTGGTGCAGCGCGGTCAGCAGCATCAAGAAGGCGGTGAAGCCCAGCCATGCGGTAGGGTCTAGCGCGTAGATTTGGTAGAGGTCGGCAATGAAATAGGGGCTGATGCCATACGGATAAATCGCCCACCAGCAGCCGATTAGGATGAAAAAGGCAAGGTGCATGGCGAGATTGGCGTGGATTAGGCTGGTGAGATAGAGACTGGCGTTTTCAGGCTGCCTTGGGCGGCGGTAGGCGATGCTGCCGATTAGGATATAGGCTTGGGCGATGTAGAGATGGGCGGCGATGCTGTATGGGCGCACAAAGGGCAGGGCATAGTGGGAGAGATCGTGCAGAAAATACCATTGCACGGCGATAAACAGGGCAACGCTGGTGGCGAGCCATGCAAGCTGGCGGTGGCGCAGGGTTTGGAAGATGAATAGGGCGACAAATAGGTTGGCGGTGAAGAGGTTGATTTGGGACATGGTGGGTGTGGGGGGAGAGTGGGGTTATGTGAGGCAGCCTGAACAGGGGGAGGCGGCTTTTGGAGGGAATGGGGTTTCAGGCTGCCTTGGGTTGCGATGCGGGCGAGTTTGTATCTGTTGTACATATCAGAGGCAGCCTGAAAACCGAAATGGCTAAATGGAGTGGCGACGGCTCGTCGCCAAATAGATGTATTCAACGGGGCTTTAACGGGTTGGCAAGATGTTGGCAAACCGATGATGCGCCATTGGTTTACAGGTTTGGCTAAGGTTTTCAGGCTGCCTTTGGTTGCGTGGGCGGGCTTGTATCTGCTTGTACATGTTAAGAGGCAGCCTGAAAACTGAAAATCAACAACCGCCGTCATTCCCGCGCTTTTTTGTTTTATTTTAGGCTTTGCCAAGGTTTTCAGGCTGCCTCAATAAGCAAACCCATCGGCAGCCTGAAACCTACTGCGCCCGCACCGCGCTAGCTGGGGCGGATGCGCTGGGCAGTTGCGCGGTAGCCTGTTTTCGCTTGGCGGCGCGTTCTGCCTTTTTCTTGGCAGCGGCGGCTTGCATCTTGGCTTGCTGCTCTTCGCTGGGCAGGCTGAAATACACGCCCGCAATCACCACCGCCATCGCCGTGCTGTAAAACCAAACTTTGTTTACGTTTATCATGGGGGAACTCTGTGGAATAGGCAGCCTGAAAGTGGGTTTCAGGCTGCATTGAGGGTTAAGCGCAATAGGCGTATTGCTCGCTGTGTGGTTAAACGCTTTTCAGGCTGCCTTTTTGCATTCTTTATTTTTTTGCCAGTGCAGGCGTTTCGCCGCCTACCACGAGCAGGGGCAAGCCCCTGCACCCCGCTCAGCATCAACCATTAGCAGCAGCATCAAGGCAGCCTGAAATCTAAAATGGTGTGGCAACGGTTTATCACTTGTGGGCGCATCGCCGTTGTGCAGTTGGGCTGTTTTTTCAGGCTGCCTCTGGCGCACTCACGCCAATTCCCCATCAAACACCAACACCGCCGCGCCCGTCATCATCACATTCCCCCCGCTGTGCCATTGGACAAACAAATCGCCTCCGCGCAACGACACTTGCACCGTTTCGCCCGCCGCCAGCCAGCCCTGCCGCATCCCCGCCACCACCGCCGCGCACGCGCCCGTGCCGCACGCCAGCGTTTCGCCCACGCCGCGCTCAAACACGCGCAGCGCGATGTGGGTGGGGTTGATTACCTGCATAAAGCCCACGTTCACGCGCTCGGGGAACTGCGGATGCTGCTGCAACGCCGCGCCAATTTCGGCAACGGGCGCGGTTTCGGTGTCATCCACGCGCAGCACGGCGTGCGGGTTGCCCATGCTCACTAGGCTCACGGCGATGGCGGGCTGGTTGGGCTGCCACACGATTTGATGCGTGAGCGCGCCCACCGTTTCCGAGCCATCAGCAGGCAGCCTGAAAGGGATGTCATCGGGCAACACGCGCGGCGCGCCCATGTCCACTGTTACCAAGCCATTGGGCTGGATTTGCGGCTTGATGATGCCCGCGGCGGTTTCCACCGCGATGCGCGTTTTGTCGGTCAAACCCTTGTCGTACACAAATTTGGCAAAGCAGCGCGCGCCGTTGCCGCATTGTTGCACTTCGCCGCCGTCGGCGTTGAAAATGCGATAGCGAAAATCGGCATCGGGAGTTTGGGCGCGCTCCACCAGCAGCAATTGGTCAAAGCCAATGCCAAAATGGCGGTTTGACCACGCCGCAATGTGCGCGGGATTGGGCGTGAAGACTTGGTTGATGCCGTCAATCACCATAAAATCGTTGCCCAAGCCGTGCATTTTGCTGAATTTAAGCGACATGATGTTTCCTTGTAAGGCAGCCTGAAAGGGCGAGATTGTAGCGTAAATTGCGCGACCAGATGGCAGCAATCGCGCCTGTTTCCTGTTTTCAGGCTGCCTTTGCCCATCGTTATCGCGCTATAATCGCTCCTTATTTTCATCCTAACCCCACCCCGCTATGACCATCACCAGCACCACCCTTATCACCCCGCAAATCATCTCATTCCTCGACCCCATCACCCTGCAAAACGGCAGCACCCTGCCCAGCTACCAACTCATCATAGAAACCTACGGCGAGCTCAACGCCAGCAAAAGCAACGCCGTGCTCATCTGCCACGCGCTATCGGGCACGCACCACGCCGCAGGGCGGCACCACCCAAACGACAAATACGCAGGCTGGTGGGACAACATGATCGGTGCAGGCAAACCGATAGACACCAACAAATTCTTCGTCATCGCGCTCAACAACCTTGGCGGCTGCGCAGGCAGCACAGGCGCAACCAGCATCAACCCCGCCACAGGCGAGCCATACGGCGCAGATTTTCCGCTGGTAACCGTGCGCGATTGGGTGAACACCCAAGCCCAGCTTGTCGACCACTTTGGCATAGAACAATGGGCAGCCGTAGTCGGCGGCAGCTTGGGCGGCATGCAAGCCCTGCAATGGACGATAGACTACCCCGGCCGCGTGCGCCACGCCCTAGTGATTGCGTCCGCGCCCAAACTCTCCACGCAAAACATCGCCTTTAACGACGTTGCCCGCCAAGCCATCATCACCGACCCCGATTTTCACGGCGGCAACTACCTGCAACACCACACCAAACCCCGCCGCGGCTTACGCACCGCCCGCATGATGGGGCACATCACCTATTTAGCCGAACACGGGCTGGGCAACAAATTCGGGCGACAACTGCGCAACGAACACTACAACTACAACTACGACATTGATTTTGAAGTAGAAAGCTACCTGCGCCACCAAGGCGACAAATTCGCCGAAACCTTTGATGCCAACACCTATCTGCTGATGACCAAAGCCCTAGACTATTTTGACCCCGCCGCCGAATACAACGACAACCTACAAGCCGCCCTGCAACATACCCAAGCGCACTACTTTATCGCCAGTTTCAGCACCGATTGGCGGTTTTCCCCCGAGCGTTCGCGTGAACTCGTGCGCGCCCTAATCGCCGCCCGCAAAAACGTGCAATATGTAGAAGTGCCCAGCCAACACGGACACGACGCCTTCCTGCTGGACGACCCACAATACCACAACGCCGTGCGCGCCTATATGAACAACATCAGCGTGTAAACCATGAAAACCTTTATTCAAACCCTGTTGGGCATGGTTGTGCTGATTGCCGTCGGCATGCTCTATCTGAACATGCCGGTTCAATGGCGGCGACACAAAGACATCCAACTCGGCAACCAAATCATCGCCCAAATCCAACAATTCCAACGCACCCACCACCGGCTGCCTGAAAACACCGAAGCCGAGCTCATCCCGCTGGGCTTTAAGCACAACAAACAAGGCTGGCAACCCAACTACATCCACCACAGCCCCAGCGAATACGAAATCCGCTACCAAGATGGCTATGTTGCCCCCTATTTGCGCTGGCAATCCAGTAAGCAAACGTGGGAATTGGCGGAGTAAAACGTATCTGTCCTTAAAACCCATTTTCAGGCTGCCTAATGTGTTTTGCTGTTGCCCCGTCTTAGAGGCAGCCTGAAAATCCCAAACGAGACCCCCAACCATGCCCCTACGCAACGACCTCCAACTCATCTACGACTGGATTCCCGAAAAATCCCATGTGCTAGACCTCGGCTGCGGCGACGGCGCGCTGCTCTCCGCGCTCACCCAAAGCAAGCAATGCACGGGTTACGGCATAGAAATCAACCCCGTCAGCGTGCAAGCTGCCATAGAACGCGGCATCAACGTCATCCAAGCCGACTTGGAACGCGGCTTGACCACCTTCGGCGACCAAAGTTTTGACGTGATTGTGCTCAGCCAAACCATCCAAGCCATGCAAAACACCGAAAACATCCTGCGCGATTTAACCCGCGTCGCCAAGCAAGCCATTGTTACCTTCCCCAACTTCGGCTACTGGCGCAACCGCCTGCAAATCGCGCTGGGTGGGCATATGCCCGTGTCGGAGCGGATGCCGTATCAGTGGTACAACACGCCCAACATTCATTGGTGCACGCTGCAAGACTTTGACCAACTGTGCGCCAAAAACCAAATCCGCGTGCTGGAACGCACCGTGATGACGGGCAACCACCGCGTAGAAATGCTGCCCAACTTGCTCGGCAGTTTGGCGTTTTATCGCGTGGGGTAACGGCTACGCAGTAAACAATTAGGCAGCCTGAAAATGCGTTTCCCCATTTTCAGGCTGCCTTTGGTTTGCGCGGCGGTTAATTACCGTTTTCGCTCACATCCGTCATCAACACAATTTCCACGCTATCGGTTTTGCCGTCAATCGCTTGCAAAAAGCTTTGGAAATGCGCGCTGGCATTGTGGCTGTCCACCGCCGCTTGGTCTTGCCAAGTTTCCACAAACACTAAGCGGTTAGCGTTTTGCAAATCTTGGTGCAAATCGTAGCGCAGGTTGCCCGCTTCGGCGCGGCTTTTGGCAACCAAATCGCGGAACACGGCAAGCAGCTCGGCGCGGTGGGCGGGTTTTACGGCAAGGATGGCAACAATTTTAATGCTCATGGTGGTTACTCCGTTGAGGGTTAATAAAGAATTTGCGGTTTCAGGCTGCCTTTGTTGGTGGTGCGGCAATGGTTCGTTCAATCAACATTTGCGCATGGTGGGTGAAATGTTGGCAAGCCGCCGCTGTTCCATATTGAGGCAGCCTGAAAAGACGAGGCGCAGTTTACACGCGGGGAATGCGGCAAACAACCGCGCAAGCTGCATTTTTACTGATGGGATAGGTTGTTGATTCTAATTGCGGGGTGTGCAGCTTGGCTGCGCACGCGGTTTGCGCCATTCTAACCGCGTGCGTACCTACTGATAAGCAACAGTTTGTTTTTACAATTATTTCTGAATATCGCGGGGATGACGGTATTTCTGATTTTCAGGCTGCCACAGGGGGCAAAGAGTTCAAACTGTTTCCTATCTTGCGCTTGCGTGGGTGTGGTGGCGTTGAGTTTGTGGCGGCGAGCCGCCGCCGTTCCATTGCATGGGCGGTTATGGCGACAAGCTGCCAACGCGCCATTTGCGGCAGCCTGAAAAGCCTAATTCACGCCCATTCTGCCAACGCCGCGCGCAAATCCGCTAACCCCGCGCCGCTGGCTGCCGACACGCGCACGGCAACGGTTTGCCCCGCATGGTTTTTCAGGCTGCCTGCGCGTTGCTCCGCTTCGGGCAGCAAGTCTATTTTGTTGTACACCAAAATCTGCGGAATTTTATCGGCGTGGATTTCGGCTAACACGGCGTTCACATCTTGGATTTTGCGCTCGTGTTCGGCATCGCTCGCGTCCACAATATGCAGCAGCACATCCGCCAGTGCGGTTTCTTCCAGCGTGGCGGAAAAGGCGGAGACGAGCTTGTGCGGCAAATCCTGCACAAAGCCCACGGTGTCGGTCAAGATGATGCTGGCTTCGGGATTGAGATACAGCCGCCGCGCGGTGGTGTCCAGCGTGGCGAATAGTTGGTCTTTGGCGAACACGTCGGATTTGGTGAGACGGTTGAACAGGGTGGATTTGCCTGCGTTGGTGTAGCCCACGATGGCAAAGATTTTCAGGCTGCCTGAAAGGCGGGATTTGCGCCGCGTTTCGCGTTGCTTTTTCACGTTGGCAAGCTGGCGTTTGAGCGCGGTGATTTTGGTTTGAATCAGGCGGCGGTCGGTTTCCAGCTGGGTTTCGCCCGGTCCTTTTAAGCCGATGCCGCCTTTTTGGCTTTGCAAATGCCCGTAGCCGCGCACGAGGCGGCTGGCTAAGTGGTTGAGCTGGGCGAGTTCTACTTGCAGCTTGCCTTCTTGCGATTGGGCGCGTTGGGCGAAAATGGCGAGAATCAGCCCTACGCGGTCTAGCACGCGGCATTGCAAGGCGCGTTCCAGATTGCGCTCTTGGGTGGGCGTGAGCTCGTGGTTGAAGATGACGAGTTGGATTTGGTGTTGCTGCACAAGCTGGGCGAGTTCTTCGGCTTTGCCTGTGCTCACGAACAGCGCGGTGTGCGGTTTGTCGCGCTTGGCAGTTTCGCTGTGGATAAGCTCGCCGCCTGTGGCGCGCACCAGTTCGGCGGCTTCGGCGCAGGCAGCCTGAAAACTGCGTTCGCGCGTTTGGTTGCTGCCTGTGCATTGGTTGGACAGCAGCACGCAAACCAGCATGATGCGTTCGGCTTGGGCTAGGGTTTTGTTGGTGGTGTGGGGCATGGGATGGATTGGGTTCGGATTGGGTTAAAGGGGAGGCAGCCTGAAAGTGGTGGGATGGGTTTTTCAGGCTGCCTTTGGGGTGGCGA
>CAUVGV010000062.1:0-11464 GCA_963551505.1 uncultured Kingella sp. | reverse complement strand
AGGCGGAAATCTTGTTTAATATTAAATAACAGTTTGTTTTTACAATAATTTCTAAATATCAAACAAGATTTTCGCCTGCGCGGGAATGACGGCATTTCTTATTTTTCAGGCTGCCTAACATTCAAAAAACATCGCCCACCACAAGGAAACCACCATGCAAAAAGTCATCGCCCTAGACGGCCCCTCCGCCTCAGGCAAAGGCACCATCGCCGCCCGCGTTGCCGCCGCGCTCGACTGGGCATATTTAGACTCAGGCGCGCTCTACCGCCTTACCGCGCTGCACGCGCAAAATCACAACATAGATTGGGCAAATGAAGCCGCCGTCGCCGCGCTTGCCGCCGAATTGCCCGCCGAATTTCGCGGTCAAACCGTGTGGCTAGACGGGCAAGACGTAACCCAAGCCATCCGCAGCGAACGCATCGGCATGGGCGCATCCGCCGTCGCCAAACTGCCCGCCGTGCGCCAAGCCCTGTTGCAACGCCAACGCAATTTTTTAACCGCGCAAGGCTTGGTGGCAGACGGGCGCGACATGGGCTCAACCGTGTTTCCCGATGCCCAACTCAAAATCTTCCTCACCGCCAGCGCACAAATCCGCGCCGAACGCCGCGCCAAACAAATCGGCGTGCCGCTGGATGGCGCAGCATTCGCCCAAATCCTCGCCGACATCCAAGCCCGCGACGCAGCCGACCGCAGCCGCCCCGTCGCCCCCTTGCAGCAGCTGCCCGATGCCAAGCTGCTAGACACCTCCCAGCGCAGCATAGAAGAAACCGTGCAACAAGTATTGGATTGGTATCAAGCCAGCCCAAAGGCAGCCTGAAAAATAAAAATTCCACGCACGGGAAGTCAGCACCCACACGGCTAATTCCCCCCTTTTTCAGGCTGCCTCACGCGCACGCAACCGCCCAACGCCAAAGGCAGCCTGAAATGCAGTTTGACAACGCCCAAGCCTCAATCCACCGCCAACGTGTTTTACCCCTGTTCACAAAAATCCTTGCCCCCATTTCGCATTACCCCTTTTCAGGCTGCCCCTAGTTCCCGCAAACCGCACAGCAAAAAAAAAACACACAAAAAACAGCCCTCTACCCTACCCAAACGCCAAAAATCGCGTATAATGCGCCGTTTTCCTTTTCCAGCGCAGCCTTGCATAGGCAGCCTGAAACCACCTTGTTTATGAGCCAAGGGCATAAGCAAATCAACCAACCCAACCCCGCACACCTTGGCGGTGCATTGAAAGCAAAACCAAACATGGAAAATTTTGCCCAGTTATTGGAAGAGTACTCTAACACCCAAGAAATGAACTATGGCGAAGTGATTACCGCCGAAGTCGTGGACATCACCGACAAATTCGTCATCGTGAACGCAGGCTTAAAATCAGAATCGCTGATTGACATCGCCGAGTTCAAAAACCCCTTGGGCGAACTGGAAGTTAAAGTAGGCGATTTCGTAACCGTAACCATCGAATCCGTAGAAAACGGCTTCGGCGAAACCAAACTTTCACGCGAAAAAGCCAAACGCGCCGCCGATTGGATTACCTTGGAAGAAGCCATGGAAGACGGCGAAATCCTATCAGGTGTCATCAACGGCAAAGTAAAAGGCGGCTTAACCGTGATGATTAACAGCATTCGCGCCTTCTTGCCAGGCTCTTTGTTGGACGTGCGCCCCATCAAAGACACTTCACAATTTGAAGGCAAAGAAGTTGAGTTCAAAGTCATCAAACTAGACCGCAAACGCAACAACGTAGTGGTATCACGCCGCGCCGTGTTGGAAGCCACTTTGGGCGAAGAGCGCAAAGCCCTGATGGAAACCTTGCAAGAAGGCACCATCGTAAAAGGCATCGTGAAAAACATTACCGACTACGGCGCATTCGTAGATTTGGGTGGCATCGACGGCTTGCTGCACATCACCGACCTTGCATGGCGTCGCGTAAAACACCCAAGCGAAGTGTTGGAAGTGGGCAAAGAAGTGGAAGCCAAAGTATTGCGCTTTGACCAAGACAAACAACGTGTGTCTTTGGGCTTGAAACAACTGGGCGAAGACCCATGGGAAGGTTTGGCACGCCGCTATCCGCAAGGTTCGCGCTTGTTCGGCAAAGTGTCTAACCTCACCGACTACGGCGCATTCGTAGAAATTGAACAAGGCATCGAAGGCTTGGTACACGTTTCCGAAATGGACTGGACCAACAAAAATGTACACCCAAGCAAAGTCGTGCAACTGGGCGACGAAGTGGAAGTGATGATTTTGGACATCGATGAAGACAAACGCCGCATCAGCTTGGGCATGAAACAATGCCAACCTAACCCTTGGTTAGAATTTGAAGCCAATTACAACAAAGGCGACAAACTTAAAGGCGCGGTTAAATCCATCACCGATTTCGGCGTGTTTGTGGGCTTGCCCGGCAACATTGACGGTTTGGTTCACTTGTCTGACCTGTCTTGGACTGAATCAGGCGAAGAAGCCGTTCGCAAATACAAAAAAGGCGAAGAAGTAGAAACCGTTGTGTTGGCGATTGATGTTGAAAAAGAACGCATTTCTTTGGGCATCAAACAGCTTGAAGGCGATCCGTTCAACAACTTCTTGTCTGTGAACGACAAAGGCGCATTGGTGAAAGGCACAGTGAAATCCGTTGAAGCCAAAGGCGCAGTGGTTGCCTTGGCAGACGAAGTAGAAGCCTACTTGCCTGCATCTGAATTTGCCGCCGACCGCGTGGAAGACTTGACCACCAAACTGAACGAAGGCGACGAAGTGGAAGCCATCATCTTGTCGGTTGACCGCAAAAACCGCAGCATCAAATTGTCTGTCAAAGCCAAAGACCGCAAAGAAGACCAAGATGCGTTGAAATCTATCAACGCCGCCAGCGCAGCAAACGCAGGCACAACCAGCTTGGGCGATTTGCTTAAAGCATCTTTAAACAAAAGCTAATAGGTAAAGCACAATGACCAAATCAGAGTTAATGGCTCGCTTGGCTGAATTGTTTATTGAAAACAACGAAGGCACGGAGCTGCAAGCCAAAGACATTGAATACGGCGTAAAAGTTTTGGTGGATACCATGACTCGCTCGCTTGCAAAAGGTCAGCGTATTGAAATCCGTGGATTTGGCAGTTTTGATTTGAACTACCGCCCGCCGCGCGTTGGGCGCAATCCGAAAACAGGCGAACGAGTGGAAGTGCCCGCCAAGCGCGTGCCTCACTTTAAACCTGGCAAGGAATTGCGCGAGCGCGTAGATCAAGCTGTTGCGACTTGATATACGTTTATTTGTTTTGCTTATAATGAAAAGAAAACCGTATCCTTTGGGATGCGGTTTTTTTGTTTGGCGGTGGGTGGAGGCAGCCTGAAAAAGATTGTGGTGGTGTTGGTGTACTTTACCAGCGTGTTTTTAGGTAAAAACCTTTGCAAAGCCTACAACCGATGGGGCGTCGGCGGCTCGCCGACATTTTGGCAAATCAGTAATGCTATGTTTAATAAGCTATTTGGCGACGAGCCGTCGCCACTCCATTTTAGATTTCAGGCTGCATCAGGGGTTTTGCAAAGGTTTCAGGCTGCCTCATCATAGCGACAACGCGCGTGTTAAATATTCGCCGTCAATCGGTTTCGCAACCAGCGCACCGTCTCCGCGATTTCTCCCGCCAGCAAACCAATCGGACCCACTTGCATATACGCCAAAATTTCCGATGCCGCGCCGTGCAACCAAACCGCCGCAGGCACCGCTTCTTCCGCCGCCATCCCTTGCGCCAACAAGCTGCCCACGATGCCTGACAACACATCGCCGCTGCCTGCGGTTGCCAAGCCCGCGTTGCCTGTTTTATTCACGTGCAAAAAGCCCCGCGCCGATGAAATCACGGTTTCGTGCCCTTTTAAAATGCACCACGCGCGATAGCGATTGGCGATTTCGCGCGCTGCCCATGCGCGGTTGCTTTGCACACGGCTTGCGCTCACATCCAGCAAATGCGCGGCTTCACCAGGGTGCGGGGTTAATACCAAGTCGGTGTGTTTGGCGGGCGGAAACAATTTGGGATGGTTCACCAGCAAATGCAGTGCGTCCGCATCCAGCACCAGTTGCGGATGGTTGCTGTGCCATACGGCGTGCAAGGCGCGTGCGGCGGATTCGTTTTGCCCCAAGCCGCAGCCAATCACCCATGTGCTGATGTTGTTGCGCTGAACAATATGCGTGCTGGTGTCTAGCATCAATTCGGGGTGATAGGCATAGGCGGCGCTGGGCAGCGTGGCTTGGTTAAGCCCAACGAACACCTTGCCGCAACCCGTTTGCAGCGCGGCAATCCCCGCCAGCAATGCCGCGCCTGTCATGCCATCACCGCCGCCAATAATGCTCACCGTGCCAAATGTGCCTTTATGGCTGTTGCTGGGGCGGGGGGCAAGCAAGCTGGGAAAATGCTGCTGCGCGTGGGCGCGATAGGGTGCAATATTGGGCGGGGCGATGTGGAACATGATGAAATCCTTTTTTTGAATGAAACGCTTATCTTGTCTGCTTAGGCAGCCTGAAACGCAGTTAAACCATTAAACGATGTAATCATCTTTTTCAGGCTGCCTGATGCAGATAGGCAGCCTGAAAATCATTTTCCGTATTCGCGTTCCGTTGTTTTGCCTTGTTTACGAATCTGGGCGCGCAATTCTTCGTCGCTGTTGCGCGCTTTGGTATCAATGCAAAACGCATCATAAAGCACGCGGCGCACGCGGTCTGTGCCGTTGCGCTTGCCGCCCAGCGTTGTCCATTGCGCGTTGCGTGGCTCAATCCAGCGGTGGTTTACCAAGTCGGCGTAGCCGTAGGTTTTCAGCTTGGAGCCTTCCGAATCCAGCAGCTTTGTGCCCGTAACGCACAGCAGCCCCTCGGCAGTAATGTTGTCGTAGCCTGCTTCGGAACGATTGTTGAACACATAGCGCACACTGCCATCAGGCGCTTGCGTGATGCTGCTCAACAAAATGCGCGGGCTGCCCTTGTACACATTATCAATATACAACTCAAACCAATCGCCCTCGTTGGGATTGGGTACGGCAGGCAGCGGCACATCCATCTCGTTAAATTCTTTGTTGTATTCGGTAATGTTGTGCATAAAAATTTGTTGCCGCCTGTCCAAATGGTCATCCCCATCGGCAAAGGCAGCCTGAAAAACGCCACACAACAGCGCGGCAAGCAGAATTTTTTTCATCGTTTGCGTCCTTTCTATGGTTCAAGGCAGCCTGAAACGAGTAAACGTATTTTCAGGCTGCCTTATGTGAGCGAATTACTGCTTTAACGCCGTAATCACATTTTCTTTTACCGTTTCAACAGGTTGCGTGCCATCCACTTTAATGTAACGCGGCGCGTGTTCGCCTGTTAATTGGCTGTAAAAGCCCACCAAAACTTCGGTTTGCTCGTGATACACCGCAAGGCGTTTTTTTACCGTTTCTTCTTTGTCGTCATCACGTTGCACCAAATCTTCGCCCGTTTCGTCATCCTTGCCAGCCACTTTGGGCGGATTGTATTTCACATGATAAGTGCGCCCCGATGGCAAGTGCACACGTCGTCCGCTCATGCGTTCCACAATCGCCGCGTCGGGCACATCAATTTCCACCACCGCATCCAAATCCACGCCTGCTGCCACCATCGCTTCGGCTTGCGCCAACGTGCGCGGAAAGCCGTCAAACAAAAAACCATTGACGCAATCGGCTTGGGCAATGCGCTCTTTCACCATGCCGATGATGATGTCATCGCGCACCAAGCCGCCTGCGTCCATGATTTTTTTCGCTTCCAAGCCCAAAGGCGTGCCCGCTTTAATCGCTGCGCGCAGCATATCGCCCGTAGAAATTTGTGGAATGCCAAACTCGCGTGTGATGAATTGCGCTTGTGTGCCTTTGCCTGCGCCCGGTGCGCCCAATAGTAGAACTTTCATGTTTTCGCTTTCGTAAACAAGTGTAGGAAAGGCAAATCATAATATGTTTTCAGGCTGCCTAAAAGGGGCGAGCCTGCGCCGTTGTGTTAAGTTGTGGTAAGTAGGCTATATTATTGGCGGTTTAACGCGGTTCTACTTGGCAGAAACAGAGATAAAAGGCTATCATAACGTTTTAAGAATTGTTAAGCTTAAGCTATTGTATCAATCCGCTTGCGGGCGTTCGCACGGATAGGGAGATGAATTTTGAAAACGAATACAAAAATGATTGCAGCATCGCTGTCGCTAATCACATCGTTTAGCGCAGTGGCAGGCATTGGCGGCGTGAACGTGCAATCTAATCTGGGCGAACCTTTTTCAGGCAGCATCGTGGTAACAGGGCAAGAAGCCCAAGCGGCATTGCAAAACGGCGCAAGCGTTTCAGGCAACGGCATAAGTGGCACGGTTGCCCCGTATGGCAATGGCAATGCTATTATTCGTCTCCGTTCCAATTCTGCCGTAAACGACCCCATTTTGACTTTCACTGTTCGCGCGGGCAATCAAACTCGCCAATATACCGCCATGATAAATCCTTCGCACTATCGCCCTAATCCTTCGCAGGCGCATTCTAATCGCGGCACGCGTAAAGCGGTTGAACTGAAACCACAGCAACAACGTCGCGTTATTGAAAGCGATGATATTGAAATTCAACAAGAAACAGCCGAAGTTGCACCACGCGCAGAAAGAACATACGCCGTCAGCCCGCGATATCATCGCGTGCATTCAGGCGAGAGCTTGGCTTCTATCGCCGCGCGTTATCGCCCACATGGCATGAGCGTGCAACGCGCCATGCGTGCCCTGATGGCAGCCAACCCACGCGCATTCCGCAACGGCAGGATGTATCACAATGTAACGCTGTATATCCCCACCGCATCGCAGTTCCATGCTTACGCCAAATCGGCACAACGCAAACATCAATCGCCACGTATTTCGCGTGGCGCAGCCATCGTTGCCCCAGCGGTAACCGAAAATACCACAGCCGATGCAGTAGAAACCGCACCAAGCAAAGCGGTTACGCCGCCTCCTGTAAAAGTTGAGCCCGTAAAACCTGTTGTGCCAGCTAAACCGCAAGCGGAAGAACAGCCTGTTGAAGAAAAAACCGCCGCAAAAAAAACTGCTGCGGAAAAACCCGCAGTAGAAAAACCCATTGAAGAACCAGCCAAACCCGTAGAACCCGCGAAAACAGAAGCCTCTAAACCTGCGCCCGAAGCAACGAAACCTGTTCAACCCAAAGCCTCGCAAGCGGAACAGATGCAGCCTGAAAACGCCGTTGCCGCTTCTGAAAGCCAAACCGCTTCTACGGAAACTGCGCCTGTTGAAGCTGCATCTGCTGCAACAGAAGCGCCTGCCCCTGTTGCCAAACAACAACCCACACCGCCAGCGGAAGAACCCGCTGCCGAAGAAGGCTTGGATTGGACATTGATTGGCGGCGGCGTAGCTGGTTTGGCAGCTTTGGGCTTGGGCGGAGCGTATTTACTTGGTCGTCGCAAAAAATCACGCGCCAATTCGTTTGATAACGACAGCGCAGATGCTAGCGATGATGAATTTGACGGCAGCGATATTCAATTTGACGGCACAGCCAGCCCCGAGACCGATGATTGGATGTTGGATGCCAATGTAGAAAAAGCGGATAAAGTCAGCGATGATTTCTTTGACTTGCCACCCGACGATACCAGCGTTGCGCCTGCTGCATCTAACCAATCATTTGATTTGGATGATTTTACGCCCGAGCAATTTGACGATAACGAGGAATGGTCGGTATCACTGGAAAATGAAGAGCATGAAGACGCACATCCTCATGCCAATCCATTGTTGGTAGCAGAAAATGCCACATCATTTGATGCCAATGATTGGCAAGTGGATGACATTGTTTCTATTGAGCCAGAAGATGCTGCGCCTGCGCCATCGCCTAGCCATAGTGTCGCTGCTGCCGATGATTTCATCATTGATGATACGCCGATTGGGCAGCCTGAAACCGCTGTGAGCGCAGACGATGATTTCTTGTCGTTTGACGATTCTATTCAATCCGATGACATCATTCCTGCGCCTGCCGAAGAAGCTGCGTTTGATTTGGATGCGTTTAATAATGCGCTGCCCGATATTGAAGATACGCCCGCGCCAGCAGAAACCGCTTCCAGCGATGATTTCTTAGATTTTGATGTAAGCGATATTGTTGCGCCTGCTGCTGCGACCGCCGCCGGTGCTGCGACAGCGGCTCATGTTGCCGCGCCTGATGTGGCATTGGATGATTTCTCGCTGGATACGCCTGCCGCATCGTCTGATTTTGATTTAGATGTGCCTGCGGTGGAAGAAGCAGCGCCTGTGTTGGATGCGCCAGAAGTGCCTGAATTGGTGGCAGATTTGGATGCGCCCGCGATTGCCGAGCCTGCGATGGACTTCACCGCGCCCGAAGTGGCTTTGGATGATTTCAGCGTAGAAACACCTGCCGTAGATGCGATGGATTTCAACATGGATGCGCCTGTTGTTGAAGAAACGCCAGCGGTTGATAACGCGATGGATTTTGCCTTAGACGATTTTGCGGTTGAAACGCCTGCTGCGCCTGCGGTGGATACATCGTTTGATGATGGCTTGGATTTTTCGGTGGCGGATACACCTGTGGCAGAGCCTGCTGCGGTTGATTTTGGCTTGGATGATGCGTTTGATACGCCTGCGGCTGATTTTGCGCCTGAAACGCCTACTTTTGAGCCTGTTGAACAACCATTTGCTGATTTGTCGCTGGAAGAGCCTGCTGTGGCTGAACCTGCGGTTGCTGCGCCTGCATTTGATGATTTGTCGTTTGACGAACCTGCTGTATCTGCGCCTTCGTTTGATGATTTGTCATTTGATGAGCCTGCTGCGCCTGCGGTTGAGCAAGCTGTGGACGATTTGTCTTCTTGGGATATTGAAGAATTGCCTGAAACGGCGAACAACGATGCGGGCTTTGTTTCTGAGGCGGTGGGTTTGACCGAGCCTTTGGAAGCGAAGTTGGAATTGGCAAAAATGTATTTGGAAATTGACGATGCCGTAGCTGCGCGCGAAACCTTGCGCGAATTGGTAACTGAATCGCACGGCGATATTCAAGCGCAAGCGCAACAGTTGTTGAGTGAATTGGGCGGCTAGTCGCTGTGGATGTTAAGAAACACCGTTATGTTTACAAGGCATAGCGGTGTTTTTTTTGTGGGCAGGCGATAGAGGCAGCCTGAAAAAGTTAAATCGTTTGGTATGGAGTTAAATGTTTTTTTGTTGAATGGATTGGTTTTCAGGCTGCCTCTTGGGTTTGGCAAAGCTCTGAGGCAGCCTGAAAATGGGATTAAGCTACGCTGTTAGCCGTGGGCGCAAAAAAAGGTGGAAATGAAATCCGTCTGTTTATGGCGAAATGAATCAAGAAATACTCATTTAAATCGGCGTGTAGGGTGTGTGCCACAGGCACGCACGCGGACTCATGTTGAGATTTTGTAACCGCGTGCGTAGCAAAGCCACACACCCTACTTGCTGAAACATTGGTGGAGCTGGTCGCTGATAGGGCAACAAAGGTTTGCTGATGTTGCTTGCTAATCAGTAAGGTTCTATTGAATGCGCCATTTGGCGACGAGCCGTCGCCGCTCCATTTTAGTTTTCAGGCTGCCTCTTGGGTTTGGCAAAACTCTGAGGCAGCCTGAAAACGCAAGTAAACCACCATGCTGTTGCGTGTTGGCACAAAAAAAGCGGAAATCCCATCCGCCTATTTATTTGTTTACACGCTAGGGTCTGTTGACATTCAACTTTTGCAGCGGATTTTGCGGCAGAAAATGGCAGATGCAAGGCAAAAACATGAGCCAATGCCGTCCATTGGCGAGTGTTTTTAACGCGGCAAATGCCGTTTTATGGCGTAAAAGCCGCCAAAATGTTGATTGTCAACAGACCCTAGGCATCACATCACGGCAAAACCAAAACGGCTTCGGCTTCCACCAATGCGCCGCGTGGCAACGATGCTACGCCAACGGCGGCGCGGGCGGGGTAGGGTGCGGCGAAGTATTGTTCCATCACGGCGTTGAAGGTGGCGAAGTGGGATAAATCGGTCAGGTAGGCGTTGAGCTTAACGATGTCGTTCAGGCTGCCGCCTGCGGCTTCGCACACGGCGCGTAGGTTTTTAAACACTTGGTGGGCTTGGGCTTCAAAGTCTGCGCCAACCAGTTGCATGGTTTCGGGAACGAGGGGGATTTGCCCGCTGAGATACACGGTGTTGCCTGCGCGGATGGCTTGGCTGTATGCGCCGATGGCGGCGGGGGCTTGGTTGGTGTGGATAACGGTTTTGGTCATCATAAAGTCCTTTGTTGGGGGTGGAAAATGAGTTTCAGGCTGCCTTTCGCCGTGTGATGATGGGCAAGCCTGTGGCTTGGGCGATTTGTTGGGCGATGTATGCGGCGTTTTCGTTGCTGACGAATTGGTTGGGCTTGCCTGCTGCGCCGATGAGCCAAACTTGGTCGTGTTCGCGCAGGATGCCGCTGAAGTCTTGCGCGGGGGCGGTTGCTTGGGTTTGCCAGCGCAGGGAGGGGTCTAGCGTTTGCCATTCAAAGGTGTCGCTGCTGGCGTGGTAGCGGAATTGGCGGATGGTGGGGGCGGTTTGCCAGATGGTGAACAGGATGCTGCTGGCAACAATGAACATCATCAAGGCGGCGGGGAGGCTGCTTAGGCTGAATAACAGGGCGAGCAATGCGCTGATGATGCTGGCGGCGAGCCAGAGTTTGCGCGAAAAATAGGCGGTTTGCATGGAGCGGCGGGCGGCGGGGTTGCGCGGGGGGATGCTGGGGGCGGATGGGCTGGGGGGCTGGCTTTGTTTGCGGTGGTTGCGCCATCGGGTGTAGCTTTGTAGGCAGCCTGAAAGGGCGTAAAGCAACAGGATGCTTGCGACTGCCCATGCGGTGTAGATGGCCCATTTTTCGTTGGCAAACTGGGGCGCGTAGTGAATGGCGGCGATGCCTGCGCTGATAACAATGCCCGCCCAAATCAGATGCAGCACAAACACCCATAGCGGATTGCTGGGGGTGAGGGCAGCCTGAAATTGCTCGGGGCGGGCGGGCTGTTCGCTTAAATCGGCTTGCTGGCGCAGCACGCAGGGGATAAGCGGGAGCTGGGTTTGGTTGGCGATGCGTTGCTGCGCTTGCTGCATGGCTTGGAAGCCTGTTTCGCGGTCGTATTGGAAGGTGGCGAGGGTGTAGCGGCTGGGGTCTGCGCTGGGGTGGGTGGTTTCTAGCCAGATGCGGGCGGTGAGCGGGATGCCGTTTTGGTAGATTTGTTCGGCGGCGATGCCTGCAATGTGGTGCTTAGCGAGGGTGTGCTGCACTTGCCAGCGGGTGCGTTGCCATTGGCAGCGTTCAAAGGTTTGGCTGTGTGGCTGGTAACGCCATGCGGTTTGCTGGGCGAAGAAGGTACGGTTGAGCAGCCATGCGGCGATGGGGCAGGCAAGCAGCAGGGCAGCGCGGGGCAGCCATTCAAACCAAAGCGGCGCAGCAAATAGCTGGGCGACGCTGTTGATGGCGGTGAGCAGCCAAATGGCGGCGAGG
>CAUVGV010000061.1:0-11831 GCA_963551505.1 uncultured Kingella sp. | reverse complement strand
ATAACGGCAAAATTACCGTGGAAAACATCCCCGAAGCCGCCTACGACTACATCGTCAATGGCAAATCCGCGATTGAATGGGTGATGGAACGCCAAGCCGTCAGCACCGATAAAAAATCAGGTATCACCAACGATGCCAACGACTACGCCGCCGAGACCATGCACAACCCGCGCTACCCGCTGGAACTGCTCCTGCGCGTAATCACCGTCAGCTTGGAAACGCAGAAAATCGTTGCCAACCTGCCGAAGCTGGATATTTATCAGGGCTAACAAAAAAGGTCGTCTGAAAACCTAAAACAGGATTTCAGACGACCTTTTTTGTTTTAGCTTCGCAACTCCGCTACGCTATGCAGGCTGCTACTAGGGTTTTGCAAAGGTTTCAGGCTGCTGCATTGATGCCACCTGTTTCAACCCGCGCCACAAGGCTTCTTCTTTATCGGCAATCCCGCGCAAAAAGGCGGCGATTTGGGCGCCGCTGTCTGGCGCGGGTTTTTTGCACTGTTTTACGCACATGGCGGCGAACTGCCGCCATGCGTCGCCGATGGCGGTCATGGTTTCCGAGGCAGCCTGAAAAGCGGGTTCGCCGCAGATTTGCGCCGCCTGTTCCAAAAAATAGGCGTAGATGTAGCGGAAACCTGCGCCACCGGTACCGATTTCTTCCTGCATCCGCACTAAATGCCCGAGAAACAGTTTTTGGTATTTTTCATCGTGTTTGGCGGGTAATTTTTCAATGTTTTTGGCAACGGTGCGGATGCCTTTTACGCCGACAAAAAACACGGGCGCGAGCATTTGGCGGGCATTTTTGCCGATGGCGCGGCGGATAATGTCGGGCAGTTGGGCGGCGGCGTTTTCAGGCTGCCTTGGCACTTGCAGCGTGTACATCATGCCTTTGGCGGCAAGCGCGCCTTTGGCGAAGCGGGCGCGTTGCAAATCTTCGCTCGGGCAGCGTTGCACGCTTTCAAACACGGGGTCGCTGATTAAATAATCATCGCCGTCTCTGCCGTACACCAAAAGGTTGTGGGCGTTGAAATGAAAGCGCATTTGCTCGGGAAAGTAGGGCAGCCAGTACACGGAAGTCTGCAGCCCCACCAGTTTGCCCGATGCAAGGGCGTTGTCCAGCGCGGTTTTGCCCTCTTCGGGATTGGCGAATTTCTGCACGCTGAGTTTCAAGCCGAGGGCTTGGCAGGTGCGTTTGATGATGCTGCGCGGCGGCGTGCGGTAGGAAACCAGCGGCATACCGTTGAGTTTGACCACGGGCAGCCACACAAAGGTGAGCGCGTGGGCGATGCCGAATATCATGGCTTCGTTGAGCGGGTAGCCGTGGTATTGCAGCAGGGTGGACATCACGCCGCTTTCGCAATGGGCGGTGTGCTGGTGGGGGAAATCGGTCATAGATAAAGGGGCTTTCTGTGGTTTCGGGCGGCAGCTTGGGTAAAACAATAAATAATGGAGGCAGCCTGAAACTGGTTGGGCGGCGTTCATACAAAGTATGCTGTACCCCATTCCCTCACCCGCTGGTGAGGGAGGGTTAGGGTGGTGGCTGCTTAATCTACCACCCCTTCCTAGCCTTCCCCCGCCAGCGGGAGAAGGAACAGGTTTCAGAATTTTTAACCAATGCTGCTTGTCGTTGGCAACAATAAAGCAAGCATGATTTTCAGGCAGCCTGAAACGGCGTTGAACGTTTAATCAATCTGCTTCAACTGCGCCACGCTGATATTGAGCGCGTCGGCGTATTGCTGCAACACGCGCTCGGACAGTTTGGCGAATACGGCGGGGCGCAGGTGGCGGCGCGTCTGCCACGCCCACAAACCTGCGGCGGCGGCAAGGCTGGCGGCATCGTGGCGGGCGCGGTACATTTGGTAATACAGCGGGGAATATTCGCCACGCAACACGGCGGCGCGGGCGGCTTCGGTTTGCGCGTCCAATTCGTGTACGGCAAGGGCGGTGGCGTAGGCTTCGTCTGCCCAGCCGCTGCTGGTGGCAGCTTGGTAATGCCCGCCCTGCGTGCCGTAGATGATTTTTTTGTGTCCGCCGTAGCTTTCGCTTTGGTCTTGGGGGATGTCGTCGATGTCCATTTTCAGGCTGCCTCCAACAGCATAAAACAAGTAGAAAACCGCCCACTTTCAGGCACATAGCACAATATTTTCTGCCCGCGCGCCACGGGGCAGCGGCGCATAAATTCTTCCAAAATGATGTAAATGGAAGCCGAGCCGGTGTTGCCTTTTTCGGCAAGGTTGGTGAACCATTTTTCTTGCGGTATCGGCAAGCCTGCGTTTGCCAGCCCTGCGGCGACTTTGTCGCGGAAAAAGCCCGATGAATAATGCGGCAAAAACCAATCGATGTCTGAGCTTTTCAGGCTGCGTTTGGCGGCGATTTGCGCGAGCGGTTTTTCTACGGTGTAGGGGATGATGTGTTCGTTGAGCAGCTTCACGTCCTGCTTCACCGCCATGATGCTGTGGCGGGCGCGTTCGTCTGCACTGGCGGTTTTCCAGCCGTAAAACGCGCCGTCGCGGATTTCTGCGCCTGCATACATACAGGGCGGCATTTCGTTGGCATAGGACAGCAGCTCTATCCAATGGATTTTGAAATTCAGGCTGCCTGCAACGGGATGATTGGCGAGCAGCACCGCGCCTGCGCCGTCTGACAACATCCAGCGCAAAAAGTCTTTTTCAAAGCCGATTTCGGGCGTGGCGTTGTGCAGCAGCCTGAAATCGGTTTCGCTTTGGAATATTTCGCCACGCATCATGGCGGAGGCGTTTTCCGATGCGGTGGCGATGGCGGCGGCGTGTTCGTCCGATTTTACGGCTTGGTAGGCGTATTTCATCGCTGCCATGCCCGAAATGCACACGCCCGCCAGCGATACGGTTTCGCACGGCGGCATATTGCTCAAACCGTGCACCATCACGCCGTGCCCCGGCATGGTTTGATCGGGGTAGGACGTGGCGCAGGCAAGGCAGGTGGCTTCGCGGGCTTCGGGCGCGGCGGCGAACAGCAGGCGCAGGGCTTCGGCGGCGAGTTCGGCATTGGTGTGGGTGGCTGCGCGGGTTTCGGGGTTGATGGCGTAGTGGCGCGAGGTGATGCCGTTGGCGCGCAAAATCATGCGGCGCACGCGCGAGGGTATGCCGCCCGCCATGCCGAGCACGGCTTCCATTTGGTCGTTGGCAACGGGGGCGTTGGGCAGAAACGCGGCGGCGTGGGTGAGGTAGACTTCGTTGGTCATGGTGCTGTGTGTGGATAAGGGTTTTCAGGCTGCCTTAAAGGGCAGGATTGTAAGGGGTTAATTGGTTTTCAGGCTGCCTTACTTGGGCGTTGAGGCAGCCTGAAACGGGAAAATCATTCGCCAGAGGGCTGGGCGTAATACCGTTTTGCTTCAGCAAGGCGGTTTTTCAGCAGCGGATGCAGCAGTTTTTTCAGCATGATGCTGATGGGAATAACGGTCAAAATCAGCGTAATCAGAAACACGATGTAACACGCCAGCAGCACGCGGCGCAGCAGCGGCGACACGCGCCCTGCCGCCATCAGCAGCCTGCCCCACAGGTAAAAACTGCGGTTGGCGGCTTTTTCGCTGAAAATCAGTTTTTCGTCCACCCGCGCCGCGCCCATGTGTTGAAACAGCGTTTCATCAAGCGGGGTGTCGGATAACAGCGCGTCGCGCAGCTTTACGCCGAAGCGCGCGCCGTCTGCCAGCTCGGCTTCGGCAATGCCCGCAGCGGGCAGGTTTTTGAAATAGCGTTTGTCGCCCGTCAAGAGCCATGCGGGCGTGGTAACGAAACTCGCCGCCGTGCCGCAGGCATCGGTTTTCACGATGTTGCCAATCAGCCGTGCGCCGTTGGCGGCGAGCAGCGTTTTCATTTTTTCCTGCGCCGACAGCCACATATTGCGGCAGCCAATCAGCGTAATCACGGGTTTGCCCGCCAGCAATCGGCGCGTGTCTTCGCGCTGCAAAAAGGCGGTAATCGGCTGCGCGGGCGCAAGAAACCACACGGTGTAGGCAATCACCACGGCATTGTAATCATGGTGCGGAATCTGCGGCGGCTCGATGGGCGCGGGGTGCAGATGGGCGGATTCGGGGAAGGTGTCAAAAAAATGCCAGAACCGCCACGGAAATGGATAGGGCTGCTGCGGCACAAGCGGCACGCAATCCACGGTGATGCCCGCTTGTTGCAGCGGGGCGGCGAATTGCTGCGCGAGCGTGGCAAGCTGCCCTGTTTGGGAGTAGTAGATGATGAGAACTTTGGGGGCGGTCATGGTAAAAGGCAATGACAAAACGGGGAATTATAGCTTTTGTATGGGGGTTTTGAAATGTAAGGCAGCCTGAAAACGATAAATGCGGTTATTTCCGCGCAGGTGGGAATTTTGTTTGATATTTAGGAATAATTGTAAAAACAATCTGTTGTTTATCAGTAGGTCGGGCATTTATGCCCGACAAATATGGACAATATATAGTCGTTCCAATTAAGTCTTATACAAGGCGGCGAGTCGCAGATAGTACAAGTAGTACAGCAAGACGAGCCAACGCTGTATAAGGCTTAATTGGAGCGACTATAAAAATGCCGGGCATAAATGCCCGACCTACTTGGGGTTTTAAAAAGGGCTTTCAGGCTGCCTCAAAATCGTTAAACGTGTTCGGCAACAAACGCCTGCATCAGGTCAGACAAGGACGTATCGTCCGTATTGACGGCAAATATCTCCGACATATGGCTGTGCTCCGCCAGCAGATAATACGGTGCGCCCAGCAGAGCTGCCTGTTGGCGGAACTCGGGCGGGTCAAGTTCGGCACAGGCAATCAGCAGCGGCACGCCGCACTGTATCAGCCCTGCTTGGGCGGAACGGGCGGCGATTTGGGCGGGGTCGCTGCCAAAGTAGGCGCGGCGGGCGGGGTTGTCGCCAAATGCTACGGTGTCGTAAATGCCTGAAACCAATATTGCGCCGCGCACGCCGTCGTTGCCCAAACGCAGTGTGGGGTGGGCAAGGTATTGGGCGATGTGCGCCGCGCCTGCGGAATGTCCGCATAAGATGATGCGTTGCGGGTCGCCGCCGTGCGTGGCAGCGTGGCTTTGTATCCACAGCAGGGCGGCGGCAATATCCTGTTGGGCTGCGGGCCACGGATATTCGGGGGCGAGTCGGTAGTTGATATTGATGCCCAGCAATCCGCTGCCTGCCGCCCAGAGCATGATGTTGTCGTAAAATGGGCTGTCTGTGCTGCGCTTGTCGCCACGGATAAAGCCGCCGCCGTGCACAAACAGCAATATGGGGCGCGGTGTGTTGCTAGGCGGTTGCGCGGGCGCAAAAACATCAAGGCATTGCAGCGGGTGGCTGCCGAAGGCTTGGTTGCGGGTAACGGCTGCGGCGGCGTATGGCTCGCGCGCTTGCAGTGAGGCATAAAGCTGCGCGGTTGCGGGCGGGTTGATGACGGCACCGAATTGGCGTAGCGAGGCGGCAATGGGCGCGGGGATTTGGGTGGGGAGGATAGTGGGCTGCATAGTTGGTACTCGGAATAAAAAGGGGAGAAATGGGAGGCAGCCTGAAAATGGGAAAAACCGATTTCAGGCTGCCTTCTATTCCATTTACAACGCGCTTTGGGCAAATGCGCCCAGCGGTTGGCTGGTTTGGATTTGGCTAAATTGCATCACGGTGCGGTCGCCTTGTTTTTCGTTTAGTTCAATTTTGCGTACCACGCTGTCGCCGCTGATGTCTATGCGGGTGAAAATTTGGCGCGTGATGGCGGTTTTGGGGGTGAGTTGCAGCGTCCATTGTTGCGCGGTGCCGCTTAGGCTTAGGTTAAATTGTTTTTCCAACCCTTGCGTGTTGCCGCCGAGCAAATCCAAAAAAAGCTGGATTTGGCGATTTTGCCCGAGTTTGTTGGCGTTGGGGTTTGTCCATGCGCTGCCTGTCCATTGCATGATGCCATCCGCGCGCACGCGCAAGGTGGTGGCAAACGGTTTTTGCATTTGCCACAGCAGCCCTTTTTTGGGCACAAGCGTAAACGCGCCGCTGGTGGTCATCGGTTTGGTGAGCGATTTGAGATAACGCTGCTGGGTAAACGCGCCTTGCACGTTGGCGGGTTTTTGCAGCGTTTGCGCCAGCTCGGTTAGGGAAAATGCCCATAGGGCGGGGGCGGCAAACAGCATCAATAGCGTTAAAAAAAGTTTTTTCATAGTACGGTTTCCTTGTTTGATTGAGATTGAGGCAGCCTGAAAATGGGTTTTCAGCCGTTTCAGGCTGCCTGAAACGTGGGGTGTTGGCGCACGGCGTTGAGCCAGCTTTCGGGCGTTTGAAATTGCATTTCGCCTGTGGCGATGGCAACGGCGGCTTGGGTGGTGCTGGCGCGGGTGAGTTTTTCGCCTGTGGCGGCATCGCGCAGGGTGTAGTCTATGCGTAGGCAGCTTTCAATTTCTACGATGTCCATGTCCACGCGAATGCGTTGCCCGAATTGGGCGGGGCGTATGTATTTGAAATCCATTTTGACAATGGGCCAGCCGTAGCCTTGCCGCGCCATTTCGTTGTAGTCGTAGCCGATGCTGGCAAGCAAGGCGCAGCGGGCGACTTCTAGGTATTTGACATAGTTGCCATGCCAGACGATGTGCATGGCATCTACGTCAAAAAAGGGGATTTCTAGCTCGTGGCTGTGGTGGCAGTAGATGTGTTTTTTCATGGGGGTCTTTCTGCTGGGGCGATAGGCGTTTTCAGCCTGCCTCATCGCCCCAAAAATCGTAAAAATTAAACCATTGCAGCGGGTTGGCGGCGCATTCTTGCGCCATCATGTCGGCAAATTGTTGGGCGACGGCGGCAACTTGGGCGGCACGGTTTGCGCGCGTCCAGCCTGCGGTGTCGGCAAAGCGGCGCAATTTTAAATGATAGCGTCCGTTTTGTTTGATGCAAAACAGGGTGTGGATTTGGGTTTTAAGCAGGGCGGCGAGCAGCCATGCGCCTTGCGGCAGTTGTGCTTCGTGTCCCAAAAATTGTACGGCTACGGTTTTTTCGCCGCGCACGGGCACGCGGTCGGCGGCAATGGCGAGCCATTCGCCGTTTTCTATGCGCTGGCTGAGTTCCAGCATCAGGTTGGCATCTAAATCGTTCACTTGAATAAGCTGTATGCGCGCTGCACCTGCTTTGTGCAGGGCTTCGTTAAACGCTTGGGCGTGTTGGTTGTGCACGAGCACGTTGAGTTTGAAGCCTTCGTTGTGCGACACCAAGGCGCGGCACACTTCGGTGTTGCCGATGTGTGAGCAGGCGAAAATTTGCCCGCGCCCGCGTTGTTTTACCAGCGCGTACACGTCATCGGGGTCTTCAATAATCAGGTCTTCGTAGCGGATTTTGCGTTGCCACACGGCAAAGCGGTCGCAAATGGCTGCGCCAAAGGCGGTAAATTGGCGAAACGATGCCATGCGCGGCAGTTGAACGGCGGGAAAGGCGGCGCGTAGGCGGGCTTGATAGCGGCGGATATGGCGGCGGGCGCGGGGGGCGGTGGCGTAGAAATAGCACACGATGAGCGCAATGCTGGGGTTGAGCAGCCATGCGGGCAGGTGGCGCACCATCAGCGTGGTGAGCGCGAGAAACAGGCGGTTGCCGCGCTCGGGTTGCGCCGCCCAATGGTTGTGTTGCAGCGGTTTCATCGTTTCAGGCTGCCTGTGATGCGTCTCCACAGCATGGTGCAGAATAATCGTGCGTGCATTTTGCTGATGCTGAGGTTGTCTGCCCATGCGCGAAAATGGGACACGCCGTCTTGGGCGTAGCGCACGGGGGTGGGAATCCACACGGGCTTGATGCCGCGCCAATAAAGGTGCACAAGGATTTCAGTGTCAAAATCCATGCGATCGCCCAGCTTTTCTTCGCGGATTACGGCGATGGCGGCGGCGACGGGATAAAGGCGAAAGCCGCACATGCCGTCTTTGATGTCGCGCGAGGCGGTGTGCAGCATATTCCAGAAGTCGGTGATTTTGCGCCCGTAGAGCCGTGCTTTGGGCGCGTCATCGCCGTATTGCGGTTCGCCGCAAATCACGTTTTCAGGCTGCCTTTGCGCGGCGGCGATGAATTTGGGCGTGTCGGCAAGGTGGTGTTGCCCGTCGGCATCTACTTGCAACACATGGGTGTAGCCGCCTTGCGCGGCGTATTGCAAGCCTGTTTTCACCGCTGCGCCTTTGCCGCCGTTGCGCTCGCGAAATAGAACGTGTATGCCGTTGGCGTGCAAATCTTGCAGCACGGGGCGGCAATCATCGCGCGAGCCGTCGTCCACAATCAGCACGTCTAAACCGAAATCGCGCAGGGTGTGGGCAACGCTGCCGATGGTGCTGGGGTGGTTGTAGTGCGGGATTAGGGCGAGGATTTTCATGCTGGGGCTTTCACGCAGCGCAAAATGCTGTGTCCCAAGCCGATGCCGTCGGCGATTTCGGCAACCGCCAAGCCTGCGTTTTCTATGCAGCGCAGCAGGTCTTCGGAATGGAAAATTTTGCTGTTGCCGTTTGCCATGGCGGTGAAATACACGCTGGTCATGGTGAGGCAATAGGCGGCGGTTTCGTAGCGTTGTCTGTCCCACAAGGGTTCCATAATAAACAGGCTGGTGTTTTCGCTCATGGCGTGCGCGGCGCGGCGCAGAATGCTGGTGGCTTCGGCGGCGGAGAAGCAGTCTAAAAATTGGCTCATCCAAATGGCATCAAAGCCTGCGGGGAAGGGGGCGTGTTCGTCTAACAAATTGGCTGCGTATCCGTGGATACGCTCTGCGCCTGTTTTGCCGCGCACGGCTTCGCGCATCAAGCCAAGCTGTTGCGGCAAATCCATAATGGTTACGTTTACATCAGGGTTGAACGCGACGCATTGCAACGCCCATCGCCCTGTGTTGCCGCCCACGTCTAGCAGCCGTTGCACGGGCTGGGCGAAGACGATGTTTAAGGCAGCCTGAAACGCGCTGTCGGAATAATAGTGGTCAAACGCCAGCCATTTTTCCTGCGCAGCGGGCGGCAGCGATGACAAGCCTTCGTAAATGGTTGCCCAATCGCCAAACACTTTGAGCCCTTCGGGTTTGCCCGATTGCAGCGTGGCATCTAAATCAAACAAGCCTTGATAGCAAATTTCTTGCACGAAATCCATGTTGACGCGCGCCATTTTGTCGTTGAGCAAAAACCAGCCTGCTTTGCTGATAAAAAAGCGGTCGTCATGCGTGAGCACCGTGCCGATAGACAGCGAGGCTTCCAGCAGCACTTGCGCGGCGTAATCGCTGATGTTTGCCGCCTGCGCGATTTGCGCGCGGGTTAAGCCGTGATGCGCGTGGTTAAGCTGCGCCAAAATGCCGTATTTGAGCATCAGCCGCGACACTTGAAACACAATCGGCGCAAAGGCGATTTCCTGCGCCAAGCGTTGCGCTTGGTTGGCGGTTTGGTGTTCTTGGGTGTAGCGGTCGGCGAGATGGGGGGATAGGTTCATGGGAAGTCCTTTTTGCGGTTGGGGTTGAGTGTGTGGGGGTAAGGCAGCCTGAAATGGTTGTTTGGCTAGGACACGGCTTGCAAGCAAGCCGTAAGGGGCGCGGGGGGCGTTTCAGGCTGCCTAATGGTTGCGCCCGCGTTCAAGCAATCTGCGCAGTCTAAGAACCTGTATTCACTTTTCGCATAGGTAGATTTGATGGCATAAAAGCGCGGATACAAGGCAAAAAGCGCAGCAAGGTTGAACACCTTGCGAGCATTTTTAACGCGGTAGCCGCGTTTTTAGGGCATTAAAGATGCCTATGCGAAGAGTGAATATAGGTTCTAATTAGACAGCCTGAAACCGTTGCCTAATCTGCTACCAATGGAGTGTTGGCGGCTCGCCGACATCTTGCTAATCAGTAAAGCCCTATCTGCTGCGTTATTGGGCGATGAGCCGTTGCCACTCTATTCGGGTTTCAGGCTGCCTATTCATCCTGCCCGCACCCAAACAATCCGCGCAATCTAATCAGGCAGCCTGAAACACCAGCCGCCCCGAAGCGCAGGCATTGCCGTTGCTCGTGATGGTAAACGCCAGCTTATTTTTCGCCGCATCATGGTGCAACGTCAGCACAATCTTGTCATGCGGGCGCACAAACTGCTGATATTTCAACGCTTCCACGCGCGCAATGCTTTGCCCGCCCCAAGCAAACCGCGCCGCCAAATCGCGCACCCATTGCAATTCCACCACCCCCGGCACCAGCGGAAACGTAGCGAAATGCCCACCAAAATACACCAAATCCAACGGCACGCGCCCTGTAAACACATGGGGCGCGGTCTCCTGCCATTGCGGCGCGGTTTGCGGCGTGGTAAAGGCAGCCTGAAAATCGGCGGCGGCAATCTTCGCTTGCGCGTTGCGCGGCAAGGCATCGGCAAAACGCCAGTAGCGTGGCAGCGCGATTTTGTCTTGCGTGGTGGCAAGGTGGCGTTTGAGCGCGTCGGCAACCGCTGCTCGCCCCTGTTCGCGCAGCGCGGCGATGCCCGCCTCGTTCAACGCTGCCCACGCTGCCACGCGGCGGTTATGCAAGGCGCAATGCGCGTCTGCCAGCCATGCGTGTTGCAGCAGGCTGTGTTCTATTTGCGTGAGCGACACGCGCTTATCTTCCAGCTTGATGATGCGGTCTTTGCGCCCCAAGAGCAGAAATCCGCCCGCTTGCGGTTCAATCAAATCCGCCGTTTGCACGCGCGTTGCCCACGGCGATTGCGCCCACAATGCGCCGTCTGCGTCTTGCCCAAACGATACGCCGTTAAACGGTTGCCACACTTCGCCGCCGCGCCGCGAAGCAATGATGCCTGTTTCGGTGCTGCCGTAGATTTCGTAGGGGCGGCTGGCGTGGGTGGCGAGTTGGGCGGCGGTGGCTTCGGGCAATGCGCCGCCCGATGAAATAATGCCTGCGATGTTGGCCGCCGCTGCCGCCCAATCGCGCCCGTTTTCCAAGCGATTGAGCACGGCGGGGCTGGCAATCCACACGCTTTTGCTGCGCGTGGCGGCGAGCAGGTTTTCGGGGTAGCGGGCTTGGTCGCGGGCGATGGCCCAGCCGAGCGTGAGCGATAGGGCGAAGCGGAAGGTGAAGCCGTATAAATGTTGCGGCGACACGCTGCCAACTGCGGTTGCGCCTGCGTGGTCAAAGGGCAGGGCGGCGGCAAGGGCAAGGGCTTCGGCTTGCATTTGCGCGGCGGTTTTGACGATGATTTGCGCGTTGCCGCTGGAACCCGATGTTTTCAAATGGGCTTGGGCATCGGCGGGGATTATCCAGTTTTCAGGCTGCCTAGCGTTTTCAGGCTGCTTTTGCGCGAGCAGGGTGGGCAGATGCCATGCTTGCGGGTGGACGAGATTATCGGTTAGGAATACGTCTGCCGTTTCGCCCCATGCGATGTTTTCCTGCGCGGTGTTTGGCAGCAGCAACACCCGCGCGCCCGCGTGCCACGCGGCCAACACAGCGCAGGCAAATAGCGCGGCATCGTCAAACCACAGCGCGGCGGCTTGCACATTTTGCGCTTTGAGGCAGCCTGAAAGATGGAATACGGCGCGGTTGAAATCGGCGCGCGTCCAGTTGGGCTGGGTGGTGATTAGGTCGGTGGGCGGCAGGGCGGGGGACAGGATTTGGGTGAGCGGGTGCATGGGTAGGGGCTTGGAATGATTGGGGAAAGGGTTTTAGCTACGCTGAACTTCGTTTCAGGCTGCCTTTATAGGCAAGAAGTGGCAGCGGGCGAAAATTGTAGGGCGTTCGGTAAATAAAGGCAAACTTAGAACCTGCATTCACTATTTTCATAGGCATCTTTAATGCCCTAAAAACGCGGCTACTGCGTTAAAAATGCTCGCAAGGTGTCCAACCTTGCTGCGCTTTTTGCCTTGTATCCACGCTTTTATGTCATC
>CAUVGV010000060.1:0-12054 GCA_963551505.1 uncultured Kingella sp. | reverse complement strand
GGGCTGCAACCTTTTTGTTTGGGGGTGGGGATTTTTATTCCGGACAGTAGTGCGCATAGGCGGGAATCTTGTTTAATATTCAAAAAATTTTGTAAAAACAATTTATTGCATAAAATTAACCAAGATTCCCGCCTACGCGGGAATGACGGAGAATTAACCATTTCTCGTTTCGTTTTAGGTTTTGCAAAGGCAGCCTGAAAAGGGATGATAAAACCCATTTTCAGGCTGCCTTATTGCGTGTGGAACTGCGTCAAGCCGTGTTGAACCGCTTACGTTACGACTCAATCACAATCTTCGGAAACTTGCTGCTGAAATCGCGCCCTTTATCCGCCACCGCCAGCACAATCTGGAACGCGGCTTGGGTGTAGATTTCGGCGATAGCGGCTTGCGTGTCCAACAACGCGCCTGCCGTGCCCGCATCCATCGCTTCGCGCACGGGCAACGACAACGGCAATTGCCCCAGCAGCGGCACGTTCAATTTCGCCGCAAGATTTTTGCCGCCATCGCTGCCAAACAGCGCTTCATGATGCCCGCAATTGCTGCACACATGCACCGACATATTTTCCAACACGCCCAAAATGGAAATGTTTACCTTGTTAAACATATCCACCGCCTTGCGCGCGTCAATCAGCGCGATGTCTTGCGGCGTGGTAACCACCACCGCGCCCGTTACGGGGATTTTTTGCGACAGCGTAAGCTGAATATCGCCCGTGCCAGGGGGCAAATCCACAAACAAATAATCCACATCGTCCCATTGGCTTTGCATCAAAAGCTGTTGCAGGGCTTGCGACACCATCGGGCCACGCCACACAACGGCTTGGTCGGTGTCCACCAAAAAGCCGATGGACATCACTTGAATGCCATCCGCGTTGGTTACAGGAATCAGCTGCTGCGCTTGTTTTTCAGGCTGCTGCGTTGCCACGCCAAGCATGGTGGGCTGGCTGGGGCCGTATAAATCGGCATCCAACACGCCCACGCGCGCGCCCATTTTTGCCAACGCGGTTGCCAGATTGGCGGTAGTGGTGGATTTGCCCACGCCGCCCTTGCCCGATGCCACGGCGATGATGTTTTTCACGCCTTTAATCGTGGGGATGCCGTTTTGCACTTTATGCGCGACCACGTTGTGCGTGATTTCCAGCTTCACAGGTTTGCCCGTGGCGGCGGCGATGGCTTCGTGGATTTGCTGCGCGATGTGGGCAACGGGATAGCCGAACTCCAACGCCACTTTCAGGCTGCCGTTGTCTTCGGCAACGCTTTTTACGGCTTTTTCGCTGCCGAGTGTGCGCTGGGTGGTGGGGATAAGGATTTGTTCTATTTGTGATTTCATGGTGTTTCCTCTTGTTGGGTGTTTGCGTTGTGGATATTGTGAATTAGGCGGATAAAGCCATTTTCAGGCTGCCTAATCGTTTAAACCCGTTTCAGGCTGCCTCAGCCTTAAACATGAATGCAAGATGCAATTTTACGGCAAAACCCGCCTGCGCGGGCGACGTTTTCATGGTAGGCAAAATGTTTTACCGCGCTTGATGCCGTTTCAGGCTGCCTTATCTCATCGTTATAAGGCAGCCTGAAAACTACAAAACCCGCGAAACAAGGCGTATCATCACGCCATTTTTGCTTGTTATCACAACCACCGCCATGTTCTACCAAATCCTTGCCATGCTGATATGGAGCAGCGCGTTTATCGCTGCCAAATTTGCCGAAGCCATGCTAGACCCGATTTTGCTGGTGCAATTTCGGCTGCTGATTGTTGCCGTTATCTTGCTACCCATCGGCATCCCGATGTTTCGCAAGCTGCCCAAAAGCGCGTGGAAGCCGCTGATTTGGCTGAGTTTTTGGAACTACATCGCCGTGCTTATCTTGCAATTCAAAGGATTGCAATACACATCCGCATCCAGCGCCTTAACCATGCTGGGGCTAGAACCGCTGCTGGTGGTGTTCATTGGGCATTTCTTTTTTGATGACAAGGCGCGCAGGTACCACTGGATTTGCGGCGTGCTGGCGTTTATTGGCGTGTTCACGCTGATTTTGGGCGGGCAACACGCGGGCAAGGGCGGCGAAATTAGCCTATTGGGCTGCGCGATGGTGTTATCGGGTGGCATCGTGTTTTCTGCCATCCTGCGCCCCACGCAAAAATTTATGCGCCAAATCCCCGCCAGCACTTATACCACGCTGTCGTGTATCATCGCCGCGCCGTTGTGCCTGCCGTTTACCGCCGTGCTCACCGAAAGCTGGTACATCGCATGGAGTTGGCAAGGCATTTTGGGCATGGCGTATTTGGGCATCGGGTGCAGCTGGCTGGCTTATTGGCTGTGGAACAAGGGCATGGACAGGGTGCCCGCCAATTTAACAGGGCTGCTGATTACGCTGGAACCCGTGTTTGGCATTTTGATGGCGGTGGTGCTGCTGCGCGAGCCGATTAGCGCGCTGTCGTGGCTGGGGATTGCCATTGTGATTAGCGCGACCGTGTTGGCAAGCATGATGTCCAGAATTTATAATCGCGCCCGTAAATAGTTTTCAGGCTGCCTAATTGGGTATCGCAAGGCAGCCTGAAATGAACTTAACCCAGCCCAAGCGTATTTTCAGGCTGCCTTAAAGCTATGTTTACTTGCCTACCAGAAAGCAGCCTGAAACACCGTAACCAAGCGAAAAGCTGTTTTCATCGCGTTTAACCGTTTTCAGGCTGCCTATTGGGTATCACAAGGCAGCCTGAAATAAAGTTTAACCCAGCCCAAACGCCTTTTCAGGCTGCCTATTCACCCCACGAGAGGAAACCCCATGCAACTGCAACCCTTTTTCAACCAAGCCCCCAGCATCCAGCTTTACGACCCGCTCGCCCAATTTCTCGGCGCAACGCCCGATGGCGTGCTGGAATACCACTACGCCGATGCCGTGAAACTGTGCGGACATTCCTGCCCCACCGTAGCCAGCGCGTGGCTGATGGTGATTAAAGCCCTAGCCGCGCTTTACTCGCCCGACGAGCTGCCCGAGCGCGGCAATATTGAAATCAGCATGAGCGGCGAACGCGACGCAGGCGTAACAGGCGTGATTGCTTCCGTTGCCCAGCTTATTACAGGCGCTGCGCCCGAAACGGGCTTTGGCGGCATTGGCATGGCAGGGCGTTTTGCCCGCCGCAATTTGCTCGCCTTTGGCGCGGGCGGCGATGCCGACATGACCTTGCGCCGCCGCGACACAGGCAAAACCGTGCGCGTGTCGTTTAACGGCAGCGTGGTGCCCTTTGCGCCCGAAATGCGCGACATCATGCCGCAGGCGGTGGCCGGCATGGCAAGCCCCGAAGAATTGCAACGCTTTGGCGAATTGTGGCAAGCGCGGGTGCACGCCATTTTGGTGGAGCAGGTGGATAATCCTGAAATGATTGTGGTGGAAGCGGTGGCTTGATTGGGCGCTGCTGTTTGATTGATAGATGATAGAAAGGCAGCCTGAAAAGCAGGAAATGGCTTTTCAGGCTGCCTTTTGGTATTGGAAAGATTGTCTTGATACGGCAATTCAAATAGTTCAAAGGCAGCCTGCGTGGCGAAGCGGAGTTGCGAAGTTAAAATGGGAGAATCTGTTTTCAGGCTGCCTTTGGGTAGAAAAATAACATGACCTAATTTTTTATAGAAAGACAAGCAAAATGGTTAAACCGAAAATTCATGCGCTGTTGGCGGCATTGCTTCTGGCAAGCATTGCGCCTACTTGGGCAGATAATTCAGCGCAATTTAAAGAAGCTGCGGCAGCTTATCAAGCTGGCGATTACAGCCAAGCCTTTCGCCTATTCCAACAGTTTGCTGATCGGGGCGATGCCATGGCACAAAACAATTTGGGCATGCTGTATGCCGAAGGACTGGGCGTAGCACAAGATTATCAACAAGCCAAAGCATGGTGGCAAAAAGCCGCCAATCAAGGGCATGCTGGGGCGCAATACAATCTGGGCGTGATGTATTACGAAGGGAAAGGCATTGCAAAAAATTATCAAAAAGCCAAAGCATGGTGGCAAAAAGTGCTAGCGCAGCCCAATACAGCAGACAATACCCAAATCAAAAAGTATGCCAACTATTATTTGCAAGAATTAAAAAAAGCAGGCATTCGCTAATCCCAAATATTCAGGCAGCCGAGCAGCGAAGCGAAGTTGTGAAGCTAAACGGCAATTCCATGTTTCAGGCTGCCTTGCTAATCAGAAAAGCCCTGACGCGTGTTTGTTCTAAGCGTGGACGCGTGTAAACAAGCTTCCGATTGCGGTACACAAAAGAAAGGCAGCCTGAAAACCCTAAAACAGTTTTTTCAGGCTGCCTATCATTTTGTTCCATCCCAATCAATCCCATCCCCATCCAACACTCACCCCGCAAACACCGATTTAAACCACAACACAATGCTATCCCACAGCCGCCCAAAGAATCCCGCTTCGCCCACATCTTTCAGCGCCACCACAGGCTGCTCCGCCAGCACTTTATCGCCGTCCATCAATTTGAGCGTGCCCAATTTTTGCCCCGCCTGCACAGGCGCGACCACAGGCTGCATGGTTTCCAGCACCGTTTTCACGCGATCGCCTTGCCCGTGCGGCAGGGTAACGTAGGCATCTTGTTGAAAGCCCACATCGGCTTCGCTGCTTGCGCCTTTATACACGCGCACTTTGCCCACCACTTGCCCCGCTTGATACATCTTCGGCGTGTCAAAGCCTTGCAAGGCGTAGTTCAACAATTTGCTGCTTTCGGTGGCACGGGCTTCGGCGCTGGCTGCGCCAATCACAATGCTTAACACGCGGCGGTTGTTGCGCTTGCTGGTGGCGATTAAGTTGTAGCCCGCGCTGGATGTATGCCCCGTTTTCAAGCCGTCCACGCTGTCGTCGCGGAACAACAGCAAATTGCGGTTTTCTTGGGTGATGTTGTTGTAAGTGTAGGATTTGTAAGAATAAATTTCGTAATACTTGGCGGGCAAATCGCGGATGATGGCGTTGGACAAAATCGCCAAGTCGTTCACGCTGGTCAGATGCTTGGGCGCGGGCAAGCCTGTGGCATTAACAAAATAGGTTTGCGTCATGCCCAAGCGTTTGGCTTCATCGTTCATCATTTTGGCAAACGCTTCTTCGCTGCCCGCAATGCCCTCGGCAAGCGTAATCGCGGCATCGTTGCCCGACACCACAATCAAGCCGCGCATCAAATCCCACACGGGCACTTGGCTGTGCGCGGTGAGAAACATCCGCGAGCCTTCCACTTTCCATGCTTTTTCGGACACGGTGAGCTTTTGGTCGGGCTGTAATTTGCCTTCTTCCAACGCTTTAAACGCCAGATAGGCGGTCATCAATTTGGTGAGCGAGGCGGGTTCAATTTGCTGGTCGGTATTCTTGGCAACCAGCGTTTGATTGCTTTGCAAATCGCGCACCATATAAGCGGTGGCGGCGATTTCAGGCTGCTTTAAGGCTTCGGCGGCGTTGAGTTTGGGCGCGACGGGGCTGGATGCAGCGGCGGCAGAGGCAGTAGCGGGCGCAGACGCGGCAGGCGCGGGCGCAAATTTGGCTTTTTTGGGCGTGCGCGCGGCAGCGGGGGTAACAATTAAAGCGGAAAGGGTGAGAATAGAGAGAATTTTTTTGACCATATTATGTTACTCGGTTGATGGGGTTTAGATGGGGTAGGGCGGTGGGTTGAGGCAGCCTGAAAGTGCATCAGGACGTTTCAGGCTGTCTTATCGCGCCCAAGCGTTGTTACGCTAGGGGCTGTTGATATTCCACGGCAGATGCCGTTTTAGGGCGCAAAAGCCGCCCGCAAAAAGCTGCGATTATACCCACAAAACCTTGTTTTACCTATTTTCAGGCTGCCTAATCCCAGCTTGGCAACAATAATTAACTTGCGTTTACACAATCGCAGCGTTATGGTTACGTTTTCTTACTGAATCACAACAAAAAACATGAATACAGAACGCTTCCTCCCCTATCGCCACTACCTCACCCGTATTCTCACTTCCGCTGTTTACGATGTCGCCATTGAATCGCCGTTAGACCTTGCCAGCAATCTGTCGCACCGCTTGGGCAACAAAATTCTGCTCAAACGCGAAGATTTGCAGCCTGTTTTCTCGTTCAAGCTGCGCGGCGCGTACAACAAAATGGCGAAGCTGCCTGAAAACGTGTTACGCAAAGGCGTGATTACCGCTAGCGCGGGCAACCACGCGCAAGGCGTTGCCCTTGCCGCGCAACGCTTGGGCTGCGCGGCGACCATCGTGATGCCCGAAACCACGCCCAAGATTAAAGTGGACGCGGTCAAAGCGCGCGGAGGCAATGTGGTGCTGGCGGGCGTGTCGTACAACGATGCCTACGACCACGCCATGCAACTGGTTGCCGACAGCGGCTTGACCTACATTCCGCCGTTTGATGATTGCGACGTTATCGCAGGGCAGGGCACCATTGGCATGGAAATCGTGCGCCAACACGCCAAGCCCATCCATGCTGTGTTTGTACCGATTGGCGGCGGCGGCTTGGCAGCGGGCGTTGCCGCGTTTATCAAGCAAGTGCGCCCCGAGATTAAAGTCATCGGCGTGCAAACCAGCGATAGCTGCGCGATGAAAGCATCGGTGGCGGCGGGCGAGCGCGTGGAATTGAAAGACGTAGGCTTGTTTGCCGATGGCACGGCGGTGAAATTGGTGGGCGAAGAAACGTTCAAAATGTGCTGCGATTTGCTGGACGACATCATCACGGTGGACACCGATGCCGTGTGCGGCGCGTTAAAAGATATTTTTGACGACACGCGCAGCATTTGCGAGCCATCGGGCGCGTTGGCGCTGGCGGGGCTGAAAGCCTACATCGCGCAGCATCGTCTTGCCGATGAAACGCTGGTTGCCGTGTGCAGCGGCGCGAACATGAATTTCCACCGCTTGCGCCATGTGTCCGAGCGTAGCGAATTGGGCGAGGGCAACGAAGCGATTTTCGCCGTGTCCATCCCCGAGCGCGCGGGCAGCTTCCGCGAGTTTGTGAACGTGGTGGGCGCGCGCAGCATCACCGAGTTCAACTACCGCTACGGCGATGACGATGTGGCGCATATTTTTGTGGGTATCCAAACCGCAGGCGCGAAAGACATCGCGCAAATCCGCGCCCAATTTGATGCCGCGCATCTGCCGTATATGGATTTGAGCAACGATGAAATGGCGAAAGTCCACCTGCGCTATATGGTCGGCGGGCGCACGCACAAGGTGCAAAACGAGCGATTGTTTAGCTTTGAGTTTCCCGAGCGGCCGGGTGCGCTGACCAAATTTTTGAACACGCTGCAAAGCGATTGGAACATCAGCCTGTTTCACTACCGCAACCACGGCGCGGATTATGGGCGCATTTTGGTGGGCATTGATGTGCCGCCTTCTGATAGCGCCGCGTTTGACGCATTTTTGGCGCAGTTGGGCTATGCCTACGAAGAGCAAACGGATAACGCGGCGTATCGGCTGTTTTTGTCGGCTTGATGGCGGGATGGGATGATGTTTTCAGGCTGCCTTTGCGGGATAACAAAGGCAGCCTGAAAACAATATTTAAAGTGGGGCATCCCAACTATGACCCCAACTATATTCCCAAGCATATGCGAAAAAAGAAAGGTAAATAACCATGAACTTAATTGAATTTAGTGCGCAACACGGTTACAAAACAGATAAACGGTTTCAACAATATCATAGATTGCTTAACAGTATCTTTTACACAAAAAGACCGCGCGAAACCAACGAGCCTAGCGAATATTTCCACACCCTGCTTTTTTTATCTATTGTGTTCAGGGTGGCAGGTGGCTGGGTGGATTTTGACGGCGGGGAAGGACCTGAGTTCTTAAAAAAATCGCGTGGCAAACCCATCTATACTATTGATTTAGTTATACCCGAAAGAAACTGGCAGGAAAAAACGGATGCCCAATTACGTGAATATGTGGCAAAAGGCGTGCGCGATTGTTTTGCTCTGTTGCGTGAAAAAGCCATTAAGGCAAAAGAAGTGATTGACTTGGAAAAATTAGACGCTGATTTTGAATATGGCATGGGGCAGTTTTTAATTCTGCCGCTGCCCGAGTTACCTAAGTATTAGCAACGGATAGTTTAGGTTGGAAAGATAAATACCCAAAGGCAGCCTGAAACCCAATCCGCCATCCCAAACCCCAATCCACACAAAAGCCATTTTCTGCCAACATCCCCAATTAAACACCAAATAATTACCAACCACCCCGCCCATCCACACATATAAAGCATAAAATTCCACCCATCCCCGCCCATTAAATTTTCAGACTGCCTGATTGTTTGCCCGCACAACGGTTTCAAAGGCAGCCTGAAATCTTTTATACTTACATTTCTTAACCAAGCAAACCACACAAACCACGCAGAAAGCTCCGCCCATGTTCCAACACCTAACGCCCTACGCAGGCGACCCCATTTTAAGCCTTGTAGAAACCTTTAAACACGACCCGCGCCCGCACAAAATCAACCTATCCATCGGCATCTATTTTGACAACGATGGCAACATGACGCAGCCTGAAAGCGTGAAAACCGCCGAACAGCGCGTAGGCATCGGCGCAAAAGCCTATTTGCCGATGGAAGGACACGCGGGGTTGCGCGCCGAGTTGCCCAAATTATTGTTTGGCGCGAACCATCGTGTGATTGCCGAAAACCGCGTAACCACCGTGCAAACGCTGGGCGGCTCGGGCGCATTGAAGTTGGGCGCAGATTTTCTGCACAACTGGTTTGGCGAGAGCAAAGTGTTTGTGAGCGACCCAACATGGGACAACCATCGCGGCATTTTCACCGCCGCAGGCTTTGAAGTAGGCGATTATCCGTATTACGACCCTGCCACCATCGGCGTGAAATTTGCCGAGCTGTGCGATTTTCTCAATCGGCAGCCTGAAAACACCATCATCCTGCTGCACCCCTGCTGCCACAACCCCACGGGCGTGGATTTGTCGCCCGCGCAATGGGACGAAGTGCTCAACATCATCGCCGCGCGCCAGCTTATCCCGTTTATGGACATCGCCTACCAAGGCTTTGGCGACGATTTTGACCGCGATGCCTACGCCATCCGCCGCGCCGCCGATTTGGGGTTGCCTGTGTTGGTGAGCAGCTCGTTTTCTAAGAATATGTCGCTGTATGGGCAGCGAGCGGGCGGCTTGATGGTGGTGTCGCCCAATGCCGAAGAAGCCGCGCTGGTGTTGGGGCAGCTGCAATTGGGCGTGCGCCGCATTTATTCCAGTCCGCCCGCGCAAGGCGGTTTAACCGCGTATCACGTTTTAAGCGACGCGCAACTTGCCGCGCAATGGCAAAACGAAGTCTATGAAATGCGCGACCGCATCCGCGCCATGCGCCAGCGCATTTATGAAGTGCTGCAAAGCAAGCTGCCCGCGCGCGATTTCAGCTATTTTGTGAAACAGCGCGGGATGTTTAGCTACACAGGTTTGAGCATGGCGCAAGTGCACCGCCTGCGCGATGAATTTGCCATTTATCTGCTGGATAGCGGGCGGATGTGCATCGCGGGGCTGAATGACAGCAATGTGAACACGGTGGCGGATGCGTTTGCAGCGGTGTTTCAAGAATAGGGCGGCTGGCTGTGGGGATGGTTTTCAGGCTGCGTTTATGGGGTGATGTGAACAAAGCCAAAGGCAGCCTGAAAACCCAAAAAAACCAATAATCAATAAACCATCATCAACAAAGGAGTTCACCATGTATCGCAAAAAACAGTTTGTTTGGCTCGCCGCGCTGTTTGTTGCCAGCGCAGCGTTTGCCGAGACCGTTCAATACAACGTGTTCGTGAAGCTGGACAACACCGCCGAAAGCCGCGTGAACGACATCTCGCAAGCGCTTGCCCGGCAAGGCGTGAAATCGCTGTTTGCGCAGGGCTATCAAGTCCATCTCACGTTGTATCTCACCGAATACGACCGCGCCAAGCTGCCTGAAATCCAAAAAATCGTGAGCCAATTTGCCCGCGCGCAAAGCAAATTTGCCATTTCGTTCAACGGCATGCACAGCACGGCAGGCAAATGGCTGATGCTAGACAACCAGCCTTCGCCCGAGCTGCAACAGCTTGCCGATGAAATCACCGTGCAGCTGGTGAAACTGCGCGACAAAAACGCGCAACTGCCCGATTGGGTGAAAGCCTATCCCGAAAAGGTAAAAACCTTTGAGCGATACGGCTCGCCCAATGTGTTTACCCAATTTAATCCGCACGTTACCCTGCTCACGCCCAACGAGTTCAGCGATGGGGTCGCCAAATTTGAAGCCAGCTACACCTTCCAACCGTTTACCGCGCAAGCCGTGGGCATTGGCATCGCCCAAGTGGACGCGCTGGGGCAAGCTAAAAACGTTTTATATTTCAAACCTTTCAAGTAAAAAATCATGCTATCCAAACAATCTTTGCTCAATATTTCCCTTTCCGAAGCCATTATCGTTGCCGCGTGTGCCATCGCCATCATGGGCTACACCATTATCTCGTTTGAATGGGTGCCGCATTTGTCCATTTTGCTGGCTCTGGTTGCGCTGATGCTGTATGGCTTGCTGCGGGGCGCAACATGGCGCGACATGATTAAACGCATGGCATCGGCGGTGGAACAAGGCATGGGCGCGGTTTATCTGTTTTTCTTCATCGGGCTTTTGGTTGCTGCCATGATGATGAGCGGCGCGATTCCCACGCTGATGTATTACGGCTTCGGGCTGATTTCGCCCGAATATTTCTATCTTTCCGCGTTTTTGCTGTGCGGCATCATCGGTATTTCCATCGGCAGCAGCTTGACCACTTGCGCCACCATTGGCGTGGCGTTTATGGGCATGAGCGAGGCGTTTCATGCTGTGCCCGCGATTACCGCAGGCGCGGTGGTTTCGGGCGCGTTTTTTGGCGACAAAATGTCGCCGCTGTCGGACACCACGGGCATCGCCGCGTCCACCGTGGGCGTGGATTTGTTTGAACACATTAAAAACATGAGCTTCACCACCATCCCCGCCTTGCTGCTCACCGCCGCTGCGCTGGTGTGGGCGGTGCCTGATGTGGTTTCAGGCAGCCTGAATTCGGTGCAAAAATTAAGCGGGCAATTGCAAGCGAGTGGCTTGGTGCATGGCTACGCGCTGTTGCCGTTTGCCGTGTTGGTGGTGCTGGCGTTGTTTAAAGTGGACGCGATTTTAACCATGCTCGCCACCATCGCCGTTTCCATCGCTATCACGTTCACCCACACGCCGCTATCGGCGGGGCAACTGGGCGGCTGGCTGTTTGCAGGCTTTAAGCCCGAACATGTGGGCGAAGGCATCGCCAAACTGGTGTCGCGCGGCGGCTTGGAAAGTATGTTTTTCACGCAAACGGTGGTGATGCTGGCGTTGAGTTTGGGCGGCTTGCTGTTTGCGCTGGGCATTGTGCCTGCGCTGTTGGACGCGATGCGCCGCTTTCTCACCAACGCGGGGCGCGCCACTTTTTGCGTGGCGATGACCAGCGTGGGCGTGAACATCTTAATCGGCGAGCAATATTTGTCTATTTTGCTGGCAGGCGAAACGTTTAAACCTGTGTACGCCAAGCTGAGCTTGCATCCGCGCAACCTATCGCGCACGCTGGAAGACGCGGGCACGGTGATTAACCCGCTGGTGCCGTGGAGCGTGTGCGGCGTGTTCATTGCCAAAGTGCTGGGCGTGAGCGTGTTGAGCTATCTGCCCTATGCGTTTTTCTGCTACCTATGCTTGATTTTAACCGTGCTGTTTGGCTTTACGGGGTTCACGTTAAGCAAAGTGGAAACCGCGCAGGAATAGATTTCAGGCTGCCTATGGGGTTATCCAGAGGCAGCCTGAAAAATGGGTTTGGCGTAGGGTGTGTGGCTTTGCCACGCACCGTTTAGCAGCGTTTAATGAATGGGGCATGAGTGTAGCGCCACACAGCCACTCGTGCTTATTTGGAATGACTACGCCATGCTTTACTAACTATCAGAGGCAGCCTGCGTAGCGAAGCGGAGTTGCGAAGCTAAAACCCTGTTTCGCCTATTTACCCGCCATCAAGGCAGCCTGAAAAACAAAGGACACCCTCTTGACTTTCCACGCCCACACCCACAACCACGACCCCCACCACCACGCGCAAAACACCAAAATCCT
>CAUVGV010000059.1:0-12188 GCA_963551505.1 uncultured Kingella sp. | reverse complement strand
TGAGAGGGTTAGTATAAAATGAACTTAATTAAAATTAACTTATTACCATATCGCGAGATATTAGAGCAAAAGCAAAAGAAACGATTTCAGTTGGTTATGGCTGGTGGCGTGATAGCAGGTGGTGTTGCAGCATTCTTAATTTGGGGTGCGTTGGCAGCTTTGGTAGCAAACCAAGAAAGTAGAAATGAAGAACTTAATGCGGGTATCAAAGAGCTTGATGCGCAAATTGTAAAAGTTAGAGAATTGCAAGCACAAAAGCAAAGTTTCTTGGAGCGTAAGCAAAAAGTTGAAGAGTTGGATAATAAACGATTTGAGGGTGCTCGAATTGTTGATACTGTAAACCAACTCGTTCCAGAGGGAGCTTATCTAACGGCAATTCAAAATATTGGTGGAAGTGATGCAACAATTAGTAATACTTATACTCTGGTAGGTAAAGCAATCAGCGATAATAAAGTTGCTATGTTTATGACTGCATTGCCTAGCACAGGTGTATTTGATATACCTAAATTGGATAGCATCAATAAAACAGATAATGGGCAAGAATTTAAGGTAACTGCGAATTTGTTAGAACAGAAAAAACTAGCAGCAACGCAATCTTCCATATCTGCTGAAACAACGACAACATCTGCATCCGCTCCTGCGGCATCAGCAACAACAGAGTAAGGTGATTATTATGAATTTAAATGAAATTCAATGGGATAAACTCCATCTGCAAAGTAAAGCGGTGCAATTGTTGCTAGCAGCAATTGTCGCTGTTGTTATTGTGGTTGCGGGTTATTTTGTATTATTCCAAGGCCAGTGGGATGAATACAAACAGAAACAAGAGGAAGAAACTAAATTAAAAGCTGATTTTGAAACCAAAAGTGTTCAGGCTGCTAGTTTAGATAATTTGAAAAAAGAATTGGAGTTGATTGAAGCATCTTTGGATGAGTTGCTGAAAAAGTTACCAACAACAGCTGAAATTCCGACGCTTATCCAAGAAATGCATCAAGCGGCTGCTAAGAATAATTTAACCATGACCAATGTAACGCCTGGTGAAACTGTAGTAGAGAAACCTATTGAGCGTTTGCCAATTGCCATTTCTGTTTCGGGTAGCTATGAGCAGCTTTCTCAATTTATTCGTGATGTGGGCAAAATGTCTCGTATCGTTACATTAGCCAACATTAATCTCTCAAGTGAGAATAAATCAGCGAAAGATGATGGCAGCAAGCTAACGCTTTCAGCAACGGCTAATACATATAAAGCCATGGATCTTTCCAAAGAAGCAAAAGCCGCTTCTGCTGCTAGCCAAGCAGAATAATGAATGTGTAAGAATAGGAAATGACAATGAAAGCAAAACTTTTATTATTATCATCTATTATTTTGCTATCTGCTTGTTCAGAAGAGAGCGGAAATGTGAAAGAGTGGATGAACCAAAAGAAAGCAGAGGCGAAAACCAAGGTGCGTCCTGTTGAGGAGCCTGCGAAATTAGAACCAGTTGTGTACTTCCCACCAGAAGTATCTGGTCCTAATGCGTTTAGTTCAGCAAGATTGCGTGCAGCTTATCAAAATTCGCAAATGCCTGATTTGAATAGACCTAAAGAATTGCTAGAAAATTATAGTTTAGAAAATCTAAATTATGTGGGTTCAATTGGGGCTGGCAAAGCATTATCTGCAATGATTGAAGTTGAAGGGCATGTTTATACTGTTAATGTTGGTAATCATGTGGGACAAAACTTTGGTCGTATTGTTCGGATTACGCCTGATGTCATTAAAATTGTAGAAGTGGTTGAAGATGCATCAGGCAACTGGACGAACAGAGAAGCAGAAATAGTTTTAAATGATTCTGAAAATTCAGGTAAATAAATCATCAGATTGTAAATTTTGAAAGAGGCTCAAATTATGAAAAAGAATTCAGTAAAAATTTTATCAGCACTTGTAGTAGGCTTGCTCACACAAGTTGCTTATGCTGGCAGCATTACCGATATTAAAGTATCTGTTTTGCCAAATAAACAGCGCGTAATCAAATTTAAATTTAATAAAGATGCGGTTGAACCAACTGGTTTTATCACTTCGTCTCCTGCTCGCATTACATTGGATTTTGCGAATACGGATTTAAAAGTAAAACAACCTACTTTAACATTTAATGATGCTTTACTTAATCAAATTGTAACTGCGCAAGGTGAAGGTAACACGCGCGTTTTGTTAGGGTTGGGACAAGAAGGTCAATACAACGTTCAAGTAAAAGGGAATGAAGTATGGGTTCAACTGAGCGAAGCGAGTTCATCTAATTCGGCGCCAGTAAGTGCTGTTCCTGCTTCAAGAAGCGCACAAACGCAAAACGCTTATTCTTCTTCTGTTCCTTTCAATATTGATTTCCACAAAGGTGGCAATAATTCTGGTGTGGTTGAATTTGCATCAAACTTTACTGGTGAACCCCAAGTTCGTTCACAAAGCGATCGTTTGGTGATCACGCTGAAAAACTATCCATTGCCAGCGCAAGCACAACGCAATTTGGATGTAACAGATTTCTCTACACCTGTTCGCACAATTAGTGTTCGCCGAGTGGGTAACGATACGCAAATCACTTTGCGCAACCAAGGCACATGGAAGCATACCATCACAGGCAAAAATGGTCGCCAAAGCATCCAAATTACTCCAACTAAAAATGTTACTGAATTGGGCATTGGCGCGAATAAAACCAAACAAAAATTCACAGGTAAGCGAATTTCTTTGGATTTCCAAAATGTTGATGTGCGAACTGTTTTGCAAATTTTGGCAACAGAATCAGGCATGAACATTGTGGCCAGCGATAGCGTGCAAGGCAAAATGACACTTTCATTGAAAGATGTGCCTTGGGATCAAGCGTTGGATTTGATTTTGGATGCACGCGAATTGGATATGCGCCGTGTAGGCAATATTATCAATGTTGCGCCTCGTGCTGAAATGTTGGCACGCGATAAAGCGGAATTGACTGCGCGCAAAGAATTTGATGATTTAGGACCATTAATCTCTCAAAGTTTCCAATTGAAATATAAAAATGTTGAAGAATTTAAGAAAATTCTACGCATTTCTGATGGAAGCTCAGGCAGTTCTAGTAATTCTATCTTAACTTCGCGTGGTAGTGCATTGATTGACCCTGCAACCAACACGTTGATTGTTAATGATGTGAAATCGGTTATCCAAAAATTTAACGCTTTGATTGAAGAATTGGATGTGCCTGCTCGTCAAGTGATGGTGGAAGCGCGGATTGTTGAAGCATCCGATACCTTGTCTCGCGAATTGGGTGTGAAATTTGGTGGTGCTCGCAGCGGTAATACTTCATGGGGTAATGATTGGAATAATGGTATTCAGCGAAATTATCGTTATGGTGGAAATACCGTACCCACATTTGCACCTAACGTAAATCTTCCTGCGGCTGCTGCGGTGGGTTCAATTGCTGTTGTGCGTTCATTTAGCTCTGGTGTTTTAGGCTTGGAACTTTCTGCTTCCGAAGCCGAAGGTCGCAGCAAAACCATTTCTACCCCTCGTGTATTAACACAAGACCGCCAAGAAGCTGAAATTAAACAAGGTTATCAAGTGCCTTACACCACGCGTGATAGCGATGGCAGCACCACAACCTCGTTTAAAGATGCGGTAATGAGCTTGAAAGTGTTGCCACGTATTACGCCTGATAACAAGATTATTATGGACGTTACCATTAACAAAGACACGCCTGATAACACTTACCAAAGCTCAGAAGGCGAGCCAAGCATCCGCACACAATCGGTGAAAACACAAGCCATGATTGAAGATGGCGGCACTTTGGTTGTGGGTGGTGTATATCAAGAAGTGATTCAAAATAACGTGAAAAAAGTGCCTATGCTGGGTGATTTGCCTGTGTTGGGTAACTTGTTTAAAACACGTTCGCGCAACAATAGCCGCAACGAATTGCTGTTCTTTATCACGCCACGCATCATGGGCAGCGAAACCAGCGTAATGCGCTACTAATATCATGTAAAAAATCTGCATATTGTGCAAATTTAAGTTAAAATTGCCTGCTATGGAACATATAGCAGGCAATTTATTTTTGGTGGGCTTGATGGGAGCGGGGAAAACCACGCAAGGCAAACGGCTGGCGCAGCATTTGAATCGTACTTTTTTTGATAGCGACCAAGTGATTTGCGAGCGCACGGGCGTGGACATTCCAACCATTTTTGAGATGGAGGGGGAGGCGGGTTTTCGCCAGCGTGAAAGCAATATTATCAACGAGTTATCTTTGCTGCCGAATATTGTGTTGGCAACGGGCGGCGGGGCGGTTTTGCGTGAGCAGAATCGGGATTATTTAAAGCAACGCGGCTTGGCGGTGTATTTGCATGTGCAGCCTGAAACGCTGTTTGAGCGCGTGGGCAAGGATAGAAACCGCCCGTTGTTGCAGGTGCAAGATGCGTTGGCGAAGTTTCGGGATTTGTATCAGGCGCGGGATGCGATTTATCGGGAAACGGCGCATATTGTGATTGAGGTGGGGGCGGAGGATTGCCAAGCGACGTTTGAGCAGATTTTGAAATGTGCGGCGGAATATGAAAAAGGTCTTGCATAATTTGATGGTGGATGCGCCATCGCATCGGTATCCGATTGATATTGGCAGCGGGATTTTTGCTGATTTTGCGCTGCTAGAAGCGCATATTGGCAAGAAGGTGGCGATTGTTACCAATGATGTGGTTGCGCCGCTTTATTTGGAAAAGCTGCAAAATGCGCTGCACGCGAATGGCGTGGAAGCATTTGCGATTGTGTTGTCCGATGGCGAGCAGCATAAAAATCATGCTTCGCTCAATGCGATTTACGATGGTTTGCTGCGCCATCATGCCGACCGCAAAACCACGATGATTGCGTTGGGTGGCGGGGTGATTGGCGATATGGCGGGCTTTGCGGCGGCAACGTATCAGCGTGGCATTCCGTTTGTGCAAGTGCCGACCACGCTGTTGAGCCAAGTGGATTCTTCGGTGGGTGGCAAGACGGCTATCAATCATCCGCTGGGCAAGAATATGATTGGCGCGTTTTATCAGCCGCAGGCGGTGTTGGCGGATTTGGACACGCTGGATACGCTGCCCGACCGCGAGTTATCAGCGGGGATGGCGGAAGTGATTAAATATGCGCTGCTGGGCGATGCGGATTTTTTGCAATGGCTGGAAGCGAATATGGCGGCGTTGATGGCGCGCGATAAGGCTTTGCTGGCGCAGGCGGTGTGGCATTGTTGCCAGATGAAAGCGGCGATTGTGGCGCAGGATGAGACCGAGCAGGGCACGCGGGCGTTGCTGAATCTGGGGCACACGTTTGGACACGCGATTGAGGCGGAGATGGGCTACGGCAATTGGCTGCATGGCGAGGCGGTGGCGGCGGGCTGTGTGTTGGCGTGCTTGCTGTCGGAGCGATTAGGCAGCCTGAAAACGGAGGATACGGCGCGAGTGCGTGCTTTGCTGCGACAGGCGCGGTTGCCTGATGCGCCGCCTGTGTTTGCGTTTGAGCGATGGCTGGCGCAGATGCGGCATGATAAGAAGGTGGAAAGCGGCACAATGCGGTTTGTTACGTTGTCTGCGTTGGGGCGGGCGGTTTTAACGCCGCTGGATGATGTGCAGATTTTGCGGGATGCGTTGCAGCCTTTTATGTTGGGTTGATTGAGCTGGGCTGCTGTTTAGACAATAGGCAGCCTGAAATTGGATTTGGCGTAGTAAACAGGGCGGGCGACGCTCGCGCTACGCGGTTCTTAATATTTTTGGAATACGACTATGACACAAGAAACGGCTTTGGGCGCGGCATTGAAATCGGCTGTGCAAACGATGAGCAAGAAAAAGCAAACGGATATGATTGCGGAGTATTTGTATAGCAAATATGACGTGTTTAAGCGGTTTAAACCGCTGGCGATTGGCATTGAGAAAGATTTGGTGGAGGCGTTACCGCAGTTTGATGCGGTGTTGATTCATCGGGTATTGTCTAACCATTGCCGTCGCCCGAAATATTTGAAGGCGGTGGCGCGTGGGGGCAAGCGGTTTAATTTGAACAACCGTTTTCAGGGGGAAGTGAGCGAGCAGGAGCAGCAGTATGCGCTGTCGCAGCCGAATATTCGCGAGGCGATTGAGAAGCAGGATGCGCGTCGTGCGGAAGCGGCGGCGGCTAAGGCGGCGCAAGCGGAGCAGGGCGGGGCGGTTGATGCGGCTGCTGCGGTGCATGGGGAAATGGCTGAGGATTGAGTTTCAGGCTGCCTTTCGTTGGGATGGGCAGCCTGAAAGTTTGTTGGGGGTATAGTGGCTTGTCAATTTGTTTTCAGACTGCTTTTGGCAGTAAGCAGGATTAGGCAGCCTGAAATAGTAATGCAATAGCCAGCCAAAATAGCAACGTGTGTAGAGTGTGCCGCGTAGGCACGCTGTTGATGGTAATTGGACAAACTGCGTGCGTGGCAAGCCATACACTCTACTGGCGTTGTCATGATGTAAAGCGGGTTTGCTGTATTGGCGTGAACCGATTTTGGATTTTCAGGCTGCCATGTTGTGATAGGCAGCCTGAAAAGGTATGGAACGATGATTTCAAGACGTGATTTGTTGATTTTGTCTGGCGCGCTGTTGGCGGGATGCGGGCGCAAGCGGTTTCGGAAGCTGGCGGCGGGCGATGCGATTTTGGCGTTGGGCGATTCGCTGACGGCGGGTTTTGGCGCGCCCAAGGGGGCGGATTATCCCGCGCAGTTGGCGCAGATGCTGGGGCGCAAGGTGATTAACGGCGGAGTGTCGGGCGATACGAGTGCGCAGGCGTTGGCGCGGCTGCCTGATTTGTTGGCGCAAAAGCCGAAGTTGGTGGTGGTGAGCATTGGGGGCAATGATTTTTTGCAGCGGCAGCCTGAAAGCGGCACGCGGGAGAATATCCGCAAGATGGTGGCGGGCATTCGGGCGGCGGATGTGGCTGCGGTGCTGGTGGCGATTCCGCATTTTACGACTGGGGCGTTGCTGGGGGTGGTGAGCGAGCATCCGTTGTATGCGGAGCTGGCGGATGAGTTGGATGTGCCGCTGTTGCAGGGGGCTTGGGCGGAGATTTTGGGGGATAAGGATTTGAAGTCGGATGCAGTGCACGCAAATGCGGCGGGGTATCGGCTGTTTGCGGAGAAGTTGGCGGGGTTTTTGCAGAAGCTGGGGGTGGTGTGATGGGGCAGCCTGAAACTTTGGCAAAACCGTAGGTCGGGCATTTATGCCCGACGTTTTTAGTTGTGGTGGGTTGAGATAAATAGGTCAGCATTTGTCGGGGCTAAATGCCCGACCTACGGCAATAGATTGTTCTTACATTCATTTCTGAATATCAAATAAGATTTCCGCCTGCGCGGGAATGACGGCATTTCTTATTTTAGCTTCGCAACTCCGCTGCGCTACGCAGGCTGCTTCTGGGGAGTGCAAAGGTTTCAGGCTGAAAATGGTTAATGCTGCATGGGGTGCAGGGGCTTGCCCCTGCTCGTGGTAGGCGGCGAAACGCCTGCGCTGGTAAAAAATAGGCAATGGGTGGATGGGAATGGAAGGCTGGGCTAAGATTTCAGGCTGCCTTTGGATGATTGGGCTGTGTGTGATGGGGTTGAACTGGGTAACGTTGTTTGGCGGCGAGCCGCCGCCGCGCCATGGCTTGTTAGGCTTTTTCAGGCTGCCGATATTGTGGGCAGCTTTTTTCGTGCGCGCCTGCGAGATAGCCTGTGCTGAGCAGAAATTCGCCGACGATTTCGCTGCCGACAAATTTGAAATGCTGCTTGAACAGCTTAACCCACGCTTCTTGGCTGCGCGGGTGGTGGGCATCTAGCCAGTTTTTGAAGCTGCCGTATTGTTGTTGCAGGCGTTGGATTTGCCGGGCGTTGTGGATGGCGGCTTGGATTTTGAGGCGGTTGCGGATGATGCCTGCGTTGCCGAGCAGGCGGGCGATGTCGTCTTCGCCAAAGGCGGCGACGGTGGCGATGTTAAATTGGGCATAGGCAGCCTGAAAGGCGGGGCGTTTGTTGAGGATGGTCGTCCAGCTTAGCCCTGCTTGGTTGATTTCTAAAACCAGCCGTTCAAATAGGCGGTTGTCGTCTTGCACGGGCACGCCGTATTCGGTGTCGTGGTAGGCTTTGTTGGGGTTGGCGGTGTTGTCGGGCAGGGCGGCGCAGAAGTCGCAGTAGGCTTGGGACATGGGGGAGCCTTTGGGTGTGTGGGATTTTAGGATGGAATTTTACAAGCTAATGGCAGCTTGAAATGGGAAATGGAGCGATAACGGCTTGTTGTGCAATGACGTAAATCGGGTTTTCAGGCTGCCTTGTGCGCGATTAGATGCGGTTGAGGCGGTGCAACCAATCGTGCAGCCTGCTGACGGCATCGCTTTGGTTGAGCAAATATTGCTGCCATGCGCGTGCGCTGCGTTGCCAGTCGGCAAGGTGGTCTAGCAGGGTGTGCCAATGTTGGCGGCGTTGGGCGTGGGTTAAATCGGCTGCGCCGTTGAGGTCGTGCGACAGGGTTTGGTGGGCGTGTTGCACGGCGGCGGTGGGGGCGGCGTGTTGGTGGTGCGTGTGCCAAAAGGCGTTGAGTTTGTCTAAATGGGCGGCTTGGGCTTGGGGGTAGATGTGCCAGAAAAACGGCTTGCCTGCGAGTTGGGCGCGAACAAAGCTGTCTTCGCCGCGCACAATCAGCACATCGGCTGCCCATAGGGCGTGGTCAAACTGCGCTTGCGGCACGAAGTCTTGGTTGATGATTTTCAGGCTGCCTAATATGCGTGCTTGTGGCGCATCGTTGCTGTTTTCTGTTTTCAGGCTGCCTGAAACGTTGTGCTCTGTTTGCAGATTGGTTTGTAAATAGGTTTGCAAACTGGTTTGCAGGGGCTTGCCCGCGCAATGCAATACAATTTCGCGTTCTTGTTCTGCCAATGCAGCGGCCCATTTTTGCCAAATATTGCTGGCGTAGCCAAAGGCGAAAATGTGTAGGGCGGCGGTTTCGGGGCTGGTCGTATTTTCAGGCTGCCTCTGTGTAAACGCAGCCATCTGGGCAACGTAGTCCACTTCGCGCAGCAAACCGCCGCTCTCGGGCACAAAGCCCATTTGCCAAAAATATTTCTCGCAGCCGTTGGCTTGCAGGCTGGGCATGGCGTGGGTGCGGATTGCCCAGTCTTCCGCGCTCAAATATTCCCAGTTGAGCCACACGGGGCGATGCGTTTGGATAATGGCGTGCACATCGGGCGGCAGGGTGCAGGCGAAGGTTTCAATCAGCAAATCGGGCGCGGGCGCGTTATCCAAATCGGCATGTTGCGCCTCTTGCCATGCGTGTAGCTGGATGCCTTGATGGGCGCAGGGCAGGGCGGTGGGCGCATCGGGCGCGAGGGCACGCAGCGCGGCAAGGTTGTCCAGCCACAGATGCACTTGCCAGCCGAGCCGTTGGCGCAAGGCTTGAGCGAGCCGCCACGACACGCCGATGTCGCCAAAGTTGTCAATCACGGTGCAAAAAAGCCAACAGGTGAACGGTTTAGCGGTAGAATGGCGCGGTTTATTTTTGTCCATAATAAAGTTGCAAGGAGACTGGAATGAAAATGTTGAAAAGTTTAGCCGTTTTGGCGTTGTGCGCAGCGTTGCCTGCGGGCGCGGCGGATTTTGTGTCGCACGCGGATAACAAGCCGCAGCAGCTAGCCAGCGGCGATAAGGTGCAGATTGTGAACCTGTGGGCGACTTGGTGCAAACCTTGCCGCAAGGAAATGCCCGCGATGAGCCAATGGTATCAACAAAAGGGCAAAAAGCAAGGCATTGAGCTGATTGGCATTGCGGTGGATTCGCCTGAAAACGTGAGCAAGTTTTTGAAAGCCACGCCTGTTTCGTATCCGATTTGGCGTTATACGGGCGCAAACAGCCGCGCGATGATGCGCGATTTGGGCAACAAGGTGGGCGGGCTGCCTTACACGGTGGTACGCTTGCCCAAATGCGGCGCGGAGCAAACGCTGCTGGGCGAGGTGGACGGGGCGAAGCTGGATAGCACGGTGGCGGCGGTGAAGGCGAAATGTGGGAAGAAATGATGACGGTGAGGCAGCCTGAAAGTTAAAGGTTGCAATGAAGTTTGGAATGATGTTTTCAGGCTGCCTTTGGGGATTGGGGGCAGCCTGAAATTTTTGTGAAATGGTAGAGGCAGGCTAAAAACCAAAATGGAACGGCGACGGCTCGTCGCCAAAATGATGTGTTTAACGGGGTTTACTGGTTGGAAAGATGTCGACAAGCCGCCGACGTTCCATCGGTTGTCGGTTTTACATGGGTTTCAGGCTGCCTCTGTTTTCTCATCCCAAAGGCAGCCTGAAAAACAAAACCGCTTGATATTCCGCCAAGCGATTTTTTACTAGATGGATTAACTTTCAGGCTGCCTCAAATGCGCACCACAAAGCCCAACCTTTTTTCAGGCTGCCTCTGTTTATTCCACAAAGGCAGCCTGAAACCCACTCCCACCCATTTGTAAACAACCCCCAGCCTTTTGTAAATAAATGTTGTCGCCCCCCAGCAAAAATGGCACAATCATCCGCATCATTTCCAACTGCCCAGCAAGGAGCAACGCCATGTCCATAAACGCCATCAACAACGTCATCAACCTAATTGAAGAAAACGAAGCCCGCTTCGTGGATTTGCGCTTCACCGACACCAAAGGCAAGCAACACCATTTCACCATCCCCGCCCGCGTTGTGTTGGAAGACCCCGAAGAATGGTTTGAAAACGGGCAGCCATTTGACGGCTCATCCATCGGCGGTTGGAAAGGCATCCAAGCATCCGATATGCAGCTTCGCCCCGACCCCCGCACCGCATTCATAGACCCCTTTTTTGACGACATCACCGTGGTGTTGATTTGCGATGTGATAGACCCCGCCCACGCGCAGGGCTACGACCGCGACCCGCGCAGCATCGCTCGCCGCGCCGAAGCGTATTTAAAATCCACAGGCATCGGCGACACCGCGTATTTTGGGCCCGAACCCGAATTTTTCGTGTTTGACGGCGTGGCGTTTGAAACGCACATGGACAAAGCCCGCTTTGAAATCACCTCCGAAAGCGCGGCGTGGAGCAGTGGCTATCATTATGACGGGCAAAACACAGGGCATCGCGCCGTGGTGAAAGGCGGCTACGCGCCTGTTGCGCCTGTGGACGCGGGGCAAGATTTGCGCTCGGCAATGGTGCGCGTGTTGGAAGAAATCGGCATCCCCGTGGAAGTGCATCACGGTGAAGTGGCAACGGGCAGCCAAATGGAAATTGGCACAAAATTCAGCACCTTAGTGGAACGCGCCGACTGGACGCAAGACATGAAATATGTGATTTGGAACGTGGCGCACAATTTCAACAAAACCGCCACCTTTATGCCCAAACCCTTGATGGGCGACAACGGCAGCGGGATGCACGTGCACCAATCCATTTGGAAAGACGGCAAAAACCTGTTTGCTGGCGACGGCTACGCGGGGTTGAGCGAGCTTGCGCTGTATTACATCGGCGGCATCATCAAGCACGCCAAAGCCTTGAACGCCATCACCAACCCATCCACCAATTCCTACAAACGCCTTGTGCCGCACTTTGAAGCACCTGTGAAACTGGCGTATTCCGCCAAAAACCGCTCGGCATCCATCCGCATCCCCGCCGTGCACAGCAGCAAAGCCATGCGGATTGAAGCGCGCTTCCCCGACCCAATGGCGAACCCCTACCTTGCCTTTGCCGCGCTGCTGATGGCGGGCTTGGACGGCATCCAAAACAAAATCCACCCCGGCGACCCCGCCAGCAAAAACCTATACGACTTGCCGCCCGAAGAAGACGCGCAAGTGCCCACCGTGTGCGCTTCGCTGGCAGAAGCCCTTGCCGCGCTGCAAGATGACCACGAATTTTTGCTGCGCGGCGGCGTGTTCAGCCAAGATTGGATTGACAGCTACATCGCGTTTAAGGCGGAAGACGTGCGCCGTATGCAAATGGCACCGCATCCGCTGGAATTTGAGATGTATTATTCGCTGTAAACGGATGGCGTTAGGCAGCCTGAAAACGTTGAAATGCGTTTTCAGGCTGCCTATTGGAGTAGGCAAAGAAGCAGCCTGAAAACGTAGTGGAATACATGAAGCTATATCCGATTTAATCGGCGCGTAGGGTGTGTGCCGTAGGCACGCACGCGGGTTTAGGGGTCGTGGGCGTGGCAAAGCCACACACCCAACAACTCAAGTTGTTTTTATCAAACAAGGTG
>CAUVGV010000058.1:0-12206 GCA_963551505.1 uncultured Kingella sp. | reverse complement strand
AAACAGAGGTTCTGGATGATAATTTTCTAGCGCATAAATTAATGTGCCCTTACACCTTTCAAACTCTGGTTGTCCTATAAAATTTAAGATAATAGGATAAATTTCATTATTCTTTTTTTCTGCTAAATCTAAGATGATGTGAAGTTTATCCCAAACTGGTAAGTTGTGCTCTTGCAGAGCTTGAATTAATAATTTATTTGACATTTGGCTTTCCTAATTCTTCCCATATCTCAAAGAGCAAGCGTAGCCTGCATGGGTAGAGTGTGCGGCTCTGCCACGCACGCGCTCTTTGACATTTGGGAGATTGCTTGCAAAATTCTCATGCTGCGTCCAGACGGCTTTGGGTTTTTTCAGGCGGCCTTTGGGGTTCGGAAATCACGTGTGTCGCGGTTGAATTTCATGTATAGCTCCGTTGATTAAGGCAGCCTGAAAACCCACTTTCAGGCTGCCTTACGCGCTTATTTCACAATCTGGTTCAACTCGCCCTTGGCATATTTCGCCGCCATTTTTTCCAGCGAAACGGGCTTGATTTTATCCGCCATGCCTTCGCAGCCAAACGCTTGATAACGCGCCAAGCAAATTTGCTTCATCGCTTCCACCGTTTTGCTTAAATATTTGCGCGGGTCAAACTCGCTGGGGTGCTGCGCCATAAAGCGGCGAATCGCGCCCGTGCTGGCAAGGCGCAAGTCGGTGTCAATGTTCACTTTGCGCACGCCGTGTTTGATGCCTTCCACAATCTCTTCCACGGGCACGCCGTAAGTCTCGCCAATGTCGCCGCCAAATTCGTTGATGATTTTCAGCCATTCTTGCGGCACGGAGCTAGAACCGTGCATCACGATATGCGTGTTGGGCAGCGCGGCGTGGATTTCTTTGATGCGGTCAATTCGCAGCACTTCGCCTGTGGGCGGGCGGGTGAATTTATATGCGCCGTGACTGGTGCCTACCGCAATCGCCAGCGCGTCCACATTGGTGTCGCGCACAAAGCGCACGGCATCGGCAACGCTGGTGAGCATTTGGTCGTGGCGCAATTTGCCTTCCGCGCCCACGCCGTCTTCCTCACCCGCTTCGCCTGTTTCCAAGTTGCCCAACACGCCAATTTCGCCCTCCACCGACACGCCGCAAGCGTGCGAGAACTGCACCACGCGGCGGGTTACTTCGGCGTTGTATTCGTAGCTAGATGGCGTTTTGCCGTCTTCTTGCAGCGAGCCGTCCATCATCACCGAGCTAAACCCAAGCTGGATGGAGCGTTGGCACACGTCGGGCGATGCGCCGTGGTCTTGGTGCATCACCACGGGGATATGCGGAAACTCTTCCACCGCCGCCAAAATCAAATGGCGCAAAAACGGCGCGCCTGCATATTTGCGTGCGCCTGCTGATGCCTGCACGATAACAGGCGCGTTCACTTGGTCGGCGGCTTCCATAATCGCGCGCATTTGCTCCAAGTTGTTTACGTTGAATGCGGGTAAGCCGTAGCCGTGTTCGGCGGCGTGGTCTAGAAGTTGGCGCATGGATACGAGTGCCATTCTTGGTCTCCTTGTAGTGGGTTGTAGCAAAAAACGACGGGCGCGATTATAGACGGTTAAGGGGTGAAAAACAATGTTGCATGGCGATTAGCAAGCGATTGGGCAGCCTGAAAGCGGGTTTGGGGCGTTATTTTGGCTTAGCGAAAATGCGCTCAACTCGTTTTCAGGCTGCCTTTTGTACTACATTGGGCTACTTTTTGGGTGGCGTAAATTCAATAAGGAATATTGGCGTAGGGCGTATGGTTTTACTACGCACCATTTATAGCGATAGCGAGACAAAATAACAACGACACAAGGGTGTGTGGCTTTGCCACGCATGCGGTTTGCAAAATCTCAACCTAAGCCCGCGTGCGTGCCTGTGGCACACACCCTACACGCCAATTGAATTAGGCATTCTTGATTAAAACCATAAGGCAGCCTGAAAACACAATTTCCCATTTCAGGCTGCCTTATCGTTATCATTCGCCCGCGCAGGCGTTTCGCCGCCTACCACGAGCAGGGGCAAGCCCCTGCACCCCGTGTAGCCCAAGCAGTCGTTATCGGTTTTCAGGCTGCCGTTAAACGTAAGGCAGCCTGAAAACCAAAATGGAGCGGCGAGGGCTCGTCGCCAAATGGTTGATTAAACAGGGTTTGTTGGTTTGCAAGGTGTCGGCGAGCCGCCGCTCCATCGGTTGCAGGTTTTGCAAAGGTTTCAGGCTGCCTTATCGTTATCATTTGCCCACGCCAGCGTTTCGCTACAAACATTTCAGGCTGCCTCAATTATCAGAGGCAGCCTGAAAACACTACGCCACATCCGCGCGGTTGGTAATCACTTTGTCAATCAAGCCATAATCCGCCGCTTCTTGCGCCGACATAAAATTGTCGCGGTCGGTGTCGCGCTCAATTTGTTCCAGCGATTTGCCCGTGTGTTCTGCCAAGATTTGGTTCAATTTTTCTTTGAGTTTCAACAGTTCACGCGCGTGAATTTCAATATCCGAAGCCTGCCCGCCCAAGCCACCGCTAATCAACGGCTGGTGAATCATCACGCGGCTATTGGGCAGCGCAAAGCGTTTGCCCTTTGTGCCCACCGACAGCAAAAACGCGCCCATGCTTGCCGCCTGTCCCAAGCACAGCGTTTGCACATCGGGCTTGATAAATTTCATGGTGTCGTAAATGCTCAGGCCCGCGGTAACGCTGCCACCAGGGCTGTTGATGTAGAAATAAATGTCTTTGTCGGGGTTTTCGCTTTCCAAAAACAAAAGCTGCGCCACCACCAAATTGGCGGTGTGGTCGTTCACAGGACCAACGAGAAAAATAATCCGCTCTTTAAGCAAGCGCGAATAAATGTCAAACGCGCGTTCGCCGCGCCCGCTTTGCTCAATCACGGTGGGGATTAAAGTGTTGTTTTGAATATCGGGTAACATGGTTTTTCCTAAGGTTTGCAGGGTTAAAACAAAGAGGCAGCCTGAAAACGGATAAACGATAATCGGCAGCCTGAAAGCCGCAAAAATTGCCGCAACAGCTTAACAAAAAAGCACCCAAGCAATCAATCGCTTTGGTGCTTTTTGATGATGCGGTTAAGCGTTTGCGCCCATCACTTCTTCAAAGCTCAATGCTTTTTCGGTAACGTTGGCTTTGCCCAAAACATAAGCCACCACATTGGCTTCCACCGCCAAATTAGTTGGGCCTGCCAAGCGGCTGCGGTCTTCAAAATACCAATCCATCACTTCTTGCGGGTCTTCGTAGCTATCGGCAACGTCGGCAATAATGGCTTTCACTTGCTCATCGGTGGCTTGCAATTTGAATTCTTCTACCATAGTGGGCAGCAGCAAGCCCAATGCCACACGTTGCTCGGCGCGTTCGGTAAACATATCGGCAGGCAAATCAAAGTTTGAAGCATCCAAGCCTTGTTGCGCGAAGTTTTGTTTCATTTCATCTGCCAAGCGTTGCGCTTCATCTTTCACAAAAGCGCGAGGTAAATCAAACGAATGCGCGCCGCGCAAGGCTTCCATCACCGCATCGGTGTTGCGTGCATCCACGCGGCGTTTCACTTCGCGCGCCACGTTTTTCTTGATTTCTTCGCGCATTTTGGCCACATCGCCATCGGCAATGCCCAAGGTTTTGGCAAAATCGGCATCCACTTCGGGCAAAATTGGCTCGGCAACATTGTGTACGGTGATGGTGAACACGGCGGTTTTGCCTGCTACGTCTTTGCCGTGGTAATCCTCGGGGAAGTGCACTTCCACGTCTTTGCTTTCGCCTTCTTTCAAGCCCAACACGCCTGCTTCAAATTCAGGCAGCATTTCGCCGTTGCCCAGCAAGAAAGGATAGTTTTTAGACGAACCGCCTGCAAAAGGCTCGCCGTCAATTTTGCCTTCAAAGTCAATAATCACGCGGTCGCCGTTTTGCGCTTCGCGTTCCACGCGGTTAAAGCGGGTGCGTTGTTTGCGCAAGATTTCAATGGTGTTGTCCACTTCTTTGTCGCCCACTTCGGCGGTTACTTTTTCAATGTTTAGGGCAGACAAATCGCCGATTTTGATTTCGGGGAAGGTTTCGTAGATAAATGCCACTTTCAAAGATTCTGCGCTTTCTTCGCCTTCAACAGGCTCAATGCTGGTTACGGCGGCGATGCGCAGGTTTTGCTCTTGCGCCACTTTGTTGAACGCTTGTTGCGCCAAATCGTTCAACACGTCGTTTTGAATGCTCGCTCCATACATTTGGGCAACCATTTTCAAAGGGGCTTTACCAGGGCGAAAGCCGTCGATTCGCACGCGGCGTTGCGCTTTTTTCAGCTCTTTATCGGTGGCTTCGTTGATGTCTAACCAAGACAAAGATACGATAACTTTACGTTCCAAATTTTCTAATGTTTCAACTGCTGCGCTCATGGCTAATCTTTCTTTCGTTGATTTTTGACGGGAAAATAAAACGCGCGAGTGTATCACAAGGTTGGGCGTTTCGCATCTATTTTGCGCCTTTGCTGCGCGTATTGCTTGACCGCTGCGCACCGCATCGCTATAATGCGCGCTTCTTTGCCCAGATGGCGGAATTGGTAGACGCGCTAGTTTCAGGTACTAGTGTCCGTAAGGACGTGGAAGTTCGAGTCTTCTTCTGGGCACCAAATTTTAAGGGACTGCTTTTGCGAGCAGTCCTTTTTGTTTATCTGTTTTAACTCCGTTGAAGCCTACGGCTTTCAGGCTGCCTCAGCCACCGTTGCCATGAACCGAACCTCTGCCTACGCGCTTATTTTGCTGTTTACCTTGTTGTTCATCATGCTGTTTGGCGGCAGCAGCCTGCTTGCTGCGTATCGCCATCCCGCGCCTGCGCTGGTTTTGACCAGCCATGTTCCGCTTATCCCCGCCACTGCGTTGCTTTATTTAAGCCTGCCGCTGTTTTTGGTTTACGCCGCTTGCCAGCTTAATGTTGCCGCGCAATGGCGGTTTTTATTGCTGCTGACTGGCGAGCTGGTGATTGTCAGCATCGCGTTTCAGCTTTATCCCGTTCATGTTCACTTTATGCAGCCTGAAAACCCGCAAGGCGCGTGGCAAACCTTGCTGCACATCGCGCACACCATCGGCATGAGCCACAATTATCTGCCCTCGCTGCATTGCGCGTTTGCCACCACCGCCGCCGCGATGCTGCATCGCGCTATTGCGCCGCCACGCCGCGCTGGGGTGTGGCTTTACGCCGCTGCCATCAACATCAGCACGCTTACCATTCACGCGCATCATCTGCTGGATTTGGTTACGGGCAATGTGTTGGTGTGCCTGCTGTGGCTGCCCATACGCCAGCTTGCCCTCGCCACGCTGCCGCGTTACCAAGCGCATTTGCTGTGGCTGGATAATCAAATTCAGTTTGCCCGCCGCCATCCGCGTTACGCGCTGATTAGCCTGATTTTGTACAGCCAATATCCGTTGCATCGCCAGCGCAGCAAATTGATGATTGCGGGCTACTGCTTTTTGCAAGCCTACGATGACATTATGGATGGCGACCGTGCACTAAAAGGCAGCCTGAAAACCGCAGGCTGCAACGAAGTTAAAACGGATGGGGCAACGGATGACGCAGTTTCGCCCGCTATCACGCCGCCGCAGTACGCCACGCAAATTATCCAGCAATGGCAAGACTACGCGCCAACGGCTGTTGCCGAAGCCCAAAGGCAGCCTGAAAATGAGCGAAGCGAGTTTCGGCGCAGCCAAAACGGATACAGCGAGTTTCGGCGTAGCCAAAACGAACTATCCGACCTGCCCGAGCTCGCCCGGCTATTCAACCAACAGCTTGCCAAACTGCCCAATTACGCCGAAGCCCACGCCGAAGTGGCGCAGTTGCTGCGCTTGATGCAAGCCGATGCCATCCGCGCCGCCGCCCGCCAGCTTTACCCGCAAGCGCAGTTGCAGCAACACATGAACCAAACGTTTATCTCGTCGCTCAATCTGCTGTTTTGCGCCCAGCAATGCGCCACCCGCGCCGAACACATCCCCGAGCTGGTGCGCGCGCTGGCTTGGTGTTCCACCACGCGCGATTGGGATGACGACCTTGCGGTTGGCATTATCAACATCCCCGCTGAGATTTGGCACGCCGCCCAGCTTGCGCCAGATGCCCGCGATGGGCGCGTAATGAGCCAAAACCCCGCCATCGCGGCATGGCTGGCGCAGCAAAAACAGCACGCGGAACAGGATTTGCGCGAACTGTTTTTCAGGCTGCCTCAAATCAAGCGGCAAGACCCTACGGCGGCGCGTATTATTCGGCTGTTTGCGCGGTCGGTGTGGCGGTTTGCGGAGGGGCGGTATGTTAGGCGGTTTGAGGGTAATGAGGCAGCCTGAAAACCTTTGCGAAACCGTAGGTCGGGCATTGATGCCCGACGTTTTTATGTGTCAATGTTTGTTGGACATCAATGCCCGACCTACAACAGCTATGCGTTATTCATCAAACAGGGCTAAACGGTGCGTGGTAGAGCCACACCCTACTGCTGGTGTACAACAAAAAGGCAGCCTGAAAATCACTTTCAGGCTGCCTTTGGCTATTGCCACACGGCAAGTTTGGGCATGGGTTCAACTTGGTAGCCGTTGTTGCGCAGCAGCATAATCAAGCCTTGGTTGCCGACTAGATGCGCTGTGCCGACGGCAAATAGGGTGGGCTGCTTGGCGGCTTCGGCTTGGATTTTGGGCAGCCAGTTGCGGTTGCGGGCGATGATAAGCTGTTGCACAAACCAGTCGGCGAGTTGTTGTTGCTGCGCTTGGCTGAGGCTGCTTTCGGGGTCAAATTCGGTGTCTTTTTGCAGCAGGGCAGGGATTTGGGCGAAGTTGCCTTGGGCGTAGGCTGCGGCGATGATTTTGTCGTCGTCTTTTTTGGGATGTTGCACCCAGTCGTTTAGCCCTGCGATGATGAGTTCTTCGGGCAGAACGTGGAAGTAGGCAAGGGCTTCAATGTGGCTTTCTAGGCTGCCGCGTGGTTTGTGTTGGGCGATGGTTTGGGCGGTAATCAGGTTGTCCACGCCTGTTTCGTTGCTTTCGTTTGCTTCGCGCAGGCTGAGGGTGGTGAGAAAGACTGCCCACGGGTGGAGGTGGTCTAGGTTTTGGGCGATGGGTTCGGCGTTGGGGTAGCTGCGGATGTGTTGTTGGAGGGCGGTAAAGGCGCGCTTGCCCATTTTTTGCGTGAGGGGGGTGTCGCTGATCATGGCTTGGGCGAGGCTTTGTTGGGTGCTTTCGGGGATGTCGGCGGGGACTTCGGTGATGATTTTTTGGCTTTGGCTGATGAGTTGGGCGAGGGCGGGGCTGATTTGGGCGTTGGCTTTGCCGATGTGGATGGTGCCGAGCAGGTAGGAATCGGGTTGCCCTGCTTTGCTGATTTTCCAGAGGTTGCTTTCTAGCTTGACGCTGTGCCAGTCAAACGGGGTTTGGCTGTATTGCTTGGGGGCAGGTAGGGTGGTTTTTGGGCTGGCTGTGCGGGATTTTTGGTTGGCTTGGGGGGCGGTGTTGGGGTGCCAGAATTGGATGCCGATGTTGGCGAGGATGAGCAGGGCGATAAAGGCGATAAGGAGTTTGAGGTGTTTGCTGTTCATGGGGTGGGTCTTGGGGGTGGGTGAATTTGTTTTAGCTTTGTTTACGGTTTTCGGGTTGAAACCTTTGCAAAACCTAAGTAGGTCGGACATTTATGCCTGACATTTTCTTAGCTGTGGCATATTTAAGATAAATGGGTCAATGTTTGTCGGGCATAAATGCCCGACCTACGGCTTTGTTTATGGTTTTCAGGCTGCCTTATGGTGGCTTGTTTGGCGTATTGCAATAGGCAATGCTGTTGGATGTGCTATGTCGGCGAGCCGCCGCCGTTCCATTCCCGTTTTCAGGCTGCCTTTGGGGTTTACTCGCGGTGGTAGGGATGGTTGTTGAGGATGGAGACGGCGCGGTAAAGCTGTTCGGTAAGCAGCACGCGCACCATGCCGTGTGGTAGGGTGAGGTTGGATAGGCGCAGCATCAGGTGGGCGCGTTGTTTGAGGCTGTCGGTCATGCCGTCTGCGCCGCCGATGATAAAGCAGGGGTGTGCGCCGTTTTGTTGCCATGTGCGCAGGTGTTCGGCCAGTTCCACGGAGGTGGGGGCTTTGCCGCGTTCGTCTAGGGCGATGATGTGGGCGTTGGCGGGCAGGGCTTCTAGGATGCGTTTTTCTTCGGCTGCCATGCCTTGCGCGCTGCTGATGCCTGCGCCGCGTTTTTCGGGTTTGATTTCTTTGAGGGTGTAGTGGATGTCGCGCCCGAAGCGTTTGCTGTATTCGTTTACGGCTTCGGTTACCCAACGGGGCATTTTGGTGCCGACGGCTAGGATGGTGATGTTCATGTTTGGGTGTCGGGGTGGGAATGAGGCAGCCTGAAAACGGGCAAAGGGCATTTTCAGGCTGCCTTTGGGTTTAATCGGGGTGGTCGTTGCCTGTCATCATCATCAGCAATACGATGTTTTGGATGGTGTTGTGGATGATGGGGTGGTCGTCTTCGTAGGTGTGCATAAAGATGAGCAGGGCTTGGTGGAGCTGGGCGAGGGCGGGCTCGGGCTGGTGGGTTTGCAGGTGGTGGTAGGCGTGGCGGCAGAGGTATTTGGCGTAGAGTGGGTGGTCGGTGCCGACGCTGTGGGCGAGGTGTTGCGCGGCTTGGTGGTAGTGTTCGGCGGCTTGGGGGTATTGTTTGAGTGCGTCGTGGGTGGCGGCGAGTTCGCAGTGGGCGAGGGCGGTGCTCGGGTGGTGGGCGGGGGCGGTGGTTTCTAGGATTTGGGTGGTGTGTTGCAGGATGGACAGGGCTTCTTGGGCGTGGTCTTGCTGGCGGTAGACGGCGGCGGCGTGGGTGTAGGCTTGGGCGGTTTTGGGGTGGTGCATGCCGTATAGGCGTTCAAATCGGGCGGCGGCTTGTTCGTAGTGGTGCAGGGCTTGGGCAAGGTTTTCTTGGGTGTAGAGGGCGTTGCCGAGGTCGTCGTGGATTTGGGCGGTTAAGTCGGCTTCGGTGGCAAGGGTTAGGGCTTCTTCGAGGTTGCGTTGGGCTTTGCCGGCTTGGGCGGTGTGCAATTGGTTGATGGCAAGCTGGTTGAGGGCTTGGGCGAGGGCGGTGGGGTTGTTGTGTTGGCGTTGGATGTGCACGGCTTGTTTGAGCAGGGGTTCGGCGGCGGCGTAGTCGCCATTGGCGGTGTGCCATGCGCCGAGGTTGAGCAGGCTTTGGGCGTGTTGGGGGCTGGTTTCGCCGTGGGTGTGTTGGGTGTAGTCGTGGGTGTCTTGCAGCTCTTGGGCGAGCTGCTGGTGTTGGTAGTTTTGGATTTGGGTGCGGTGGCGTTGCTGTTGGGCGTTGAGTTGGTGCGGGGTCATGGTGGGGGGTAGGGCAGCCTGAAAGCGTGAATGTTTACGATTATGGTTGATTAAAACGGCGGGCGTTGTCGCCTTGTTTCATTTTTATCTTAACCAACCAAATATGGTTTTCAGGCTGCCTATGGGGGTTTAGGCAGCCTGAAAAGCGTTTGCGGGGTTAGTTATCAGCGGCGTGCCACGGTTTGCTTGCGCCTGTGTGAAATTGGGGTTTTTCGCCGCCCCAAAGGGCTTCGATATCGTAGTAATCGCGCACGGCGGGGAGCATGATGTGGATGATTAAATCGTCGGCATCCACCAATGCCCATTCGCCGCTGTCTTGCCCTTCGCTGCCGAGCAGGGTGTAGCCTGCTTCTTTTAAATCGACGGCAACGTTGTTGGCTAGGGCTTTGACTTGGCGGGTGGAATCGCCGCTGGCGATTATCATGCGGGCAAATAGGGAGGTTTTGTCGCTGGTGTTGAGCACGATGATGTCTTTGGCTTTGATGTCTTCTAGGGCATTGACGGCGATGGCGGTCATGTGTTCTAGGTTTTGCTGGGTTTGTTCGGTCATGTTGTGTCTTTGTGTTATGGGGTTGGAAAAATAGGGGATTATACTGAATTTGGGTGGGGTTGAGGCAGCCTGAAACCCATTTTCAGGCTGCCTATCGTTGCTCTTGTTTGCGTATCAGATACATTGCCCAGCAGCCAAAGGCGGCGGTGGGCAGGATGGCGGAGAGCATGGCGGGCACGCCGTAAAGCTGGGTGGTGAAGCCGAACAGTCGCCCTGTGAAGAAGAACAGCAGCCCAAGGCAGATGCCGCCAAACAGTTTTAAGCCCATGTTGCTGTGTCGCCCTGAATTGGGGGTGAAGGCGAGGGCAACGAGTGCCATTACCATGGTGGCGATGGGGTAGATGAGTTTGTTCCACCATGCCACGTCATAGGCTTGGGTTTGCTGGTGGTTTTCTTTGAGGTAGCGGATGTATTGGGTGAGCGCGGTGAAGCTCATTTGCTCGGGTTTGACGAGTAATACGTTGAGTAGGGGCTTGCCGATGTCGGTTTGCCATTCGCGCTCGGCTTGCTGTTGCGGCTGGGCGCGGTTGTTGGCAAGGGTGGTGCTGTGGGTATTGTGCAGTTGCCATTTGCCGCTGGCTACGGTGGCTTTTTCCGCGCTGATGGCTTCGGTGAGCTGGAATTGGTCGTTGTAGTGCCAGATTTTGATGCCGACTAGGGTGTTGTCGGGCAGCATGGAGGCAACGTTTATCATGCTGCCCGGTTGTTTAATCCAGATGCCGTTGTGGGCGGCGGCGATGTGCCCCGCGCGGGCGTTGGCTTTCATTTCGTCGCCACGGCGGCTGAGCTCGGGCGCAAGCCATTCGCCGAGCAACACGGTAACAACGGCAAAAATAGCGCTGAATTTAACGATGATGCCGATGATGTTGCCGGTGGATAAGCCGCTGGTTTTGATGACGGCAAGCTCGCTGTTGTTGGCAAGCTGGTTGAGCGCGACCAGCCCGCCGATGAGCGTGGCAAGCGGCATCAGTTGATAGGCGCGAGCGGGCATTTGCATCAGGATGTATTTGGTTGCCACCCATAAGGTGTATTGGTTTTGCCCGACCACGCTGGTTTCGCTGATGAGGTCAATAAAGCTGTATAGCGCGAGAATGGCAAACAGCGCGTAGCAAGAAGCGATGGCGAGACGTTTGATGAGATAGCGGGTGATAAGGTTCATGGTGGTGATGGGGTTTTCAGGCTGCATCAGATGGCAAAGGCAGCCTGAAAAACGGTTTTGAGTTGAATAATCATAAAAAAGGATTTTCAGGCTGCATTGAGATGGCAAAGGCAGCCTGAAAACAGGGTAGGGCGGTTATCGCCCCAGCAGCGCGGCTTTTAAGCCCTGCCAAAACGGCTTCGCGGGCATGGAGCGCATCCGCAGCAGCACCCAAACGCAGGCAACCATCAGCAAGTGCATGGGCAGCAAGCCGAGCCAAAAGTTAATTTTGCCGTCTTCCACCGCGTCGCGCAGCAGGGTTAAGCCGTTTTGGTACACCAAAAAGAAGCCCACGGCAAGCAACACATGATACGAATTGCCCGAGCGCGTGTTGAAATACGACAGCGGAATCGCCAGCAGGCTGAGCAGCAGCACGGTAATCGGCAGCGACACGCGCCACATCAGCTCGGCTTGGTATTGCGGATTATTGCTGCCTAGCAATTGCGCGGTGGGGATGGTGCGGCGGTGGTCAATCGGATCCACCACTTTGGGCGTGGTGTTGATGATAAGGTTCAGCTCTTTAAACGAGATTTGGTCAAAATCGCCGCGCCCCGCGATGCCGCTGTAACGATAGCCGTTGGTCAGCACCAGCGTGCGCTTGTTGCTCGATAAATCAAAATGCCCTTCTTTGGCAAACACCACGCTATCGCGCCCCGTTTCGTCTATATCGCGGATAAACAGGTTTTTCATGATGCCGCCATCGGTATCAAACCTTTCCACAAAATACACGCGCCCGTCTTTTTTGCCCAATTCGCTAAACGTGCCCGCTTGCACCAGCGATAAATTTTGCTTTTGCTTTAACAATTCAGCGTATTCGCGGCTGCGGTATTCCGCCCACGGCAACACGGAAATTTGCATCGCCGCCACCAATATCGCCAGCGGCAGGGCAAAGGTGAGCACGGGGCGTATCCATTTTTTCAGCCCCAAGCCGCTGGATAACCAAATCGCCATTTCGCTGTCGCGCCAATAGCGCGTGAGCACGGTGAGCGTGCTGATGTATGCCGTTAAAACCAGCAGCAGCGGGGTCATGCCCAGCGTCCAAAAGCCGATTAGTGTGGCAACAGCATCCACGGCAACGCGTCCATCGGCAGCGCGCCCCAGCACATTGATGCCTTGGGTAAA
>CAUVGV010000057.1:0-12217 GCA_963551505.1 uncultured Kingella sp. | reverse complement strand
GGCTGGCGGCCTTAATCAGGCTGTTCACTTCCACGCCACGGCGCGCTTGGTTCAACGCCCAAAGCATGGTGGAACGCGTGCCCGTGCGGCAAAACGCCATAATCGGCGCTTCGGAATTGGCAACGGTGTTTTGGAAATGGTCTAGCGTTTCATCGGTGATGCCATCCATCACCACGGGCATATAGATAACGTGTTCAATGCCGTTGGCGTTGAGCCATGCTTTCACTTGTTCAAAGCTGGGCTGGTCGGGGGCTTCGCCATCGGGGCGGTTGCAAATCACGGTTTTGATGCCATAAGACGCGGCGCGTTTGGCAAAACGCTCGTCTTTAAGCTGGTCGGACACATATAAATAATCGGCGATTTTTTCTATCATTTTTGGTTTCCTTAATGGGGTGTTTTTGTGTTAAGAGTGGCTATTTTAAACCGTTTTGAAGCAGCCTGAAAATGGATAATGGGTTTCAGGCTGCCTTTTTGCGTTGATGTGTATGAGTAGGCATGATATTGGGCTGGTGCGATTGAGGCAGCCTGAAACGGATAAAGCGCATTTCAGCAAAGCGAAAACAACATCTCCAATACGTTTTCAGGCTGCCTTTATCGTTGCTTTAACTCCTTGTCATCCATGCTTGCAGTCGCGCGTTGTCCACAATTTTTAAATAGGCAGTGTTGGTAGCAGCAGCTTGCACGGTGAGCGTGGTTTGGTGCAACACGCCGTGGCGGAAGTAGTGGATGGTGTGCGTGTCGCCGATTTGGGTTTCGGTTTGGGCGGCGAAGTCGGTGCAGGCGTAGCCGTTGATGGCGATGATGGCATCGCCTGCTTTGAGCGCGGCGTGTTCTGCGCTGCCGCCTGTAAACACATGGCTGATGGTGGCGCGGTCGGCTTGTTGTTTGATGCGGCAGCCGATGTCGGCGGCGGGCGCAGCTTCGGGGAACGCGCTCACCAGTTTGCCCAAATCGCTGCGCGGTGTGCTGTACCAGCGCAATTCTACGCCCAGCGTTTTCAGACTGCCTATAAGGGGTAGGTCGTCGGTGCTGTGTAGGGCAGCCTGAAAAAAGTCGGCAAGGTTAAGCTGGGCAATGTCTTGCACAAATTGTTGCCATTCGCTCGCGGTGTAATAGCTGCGGTTGAGCCGCGTTTGCATATATAAGCTGCGCATCACAAAATCCAGCGGCGGGCGGTGGTTTTGGCGCAAATGGGCATCTAGGCACAGCGCGGCGAGTGCGCCTTGTTGGTAATAGCTGGTGATGGCGTTGGGGCTGTTTTCGTCTTGTTTGTAGTATTTATGCCATGCGGCGAAGCTGGATTGGGCGAGGGTTTGCTGCTTGCGCCCTGCGTTGCGGTGCACGCGGGTGATGGTTTGCGCCAATAGGTTGAGATAGGCTTCGGGGCTAATCACTTGGCTGCGGGCGAGCATCAGGTCGTCATAATAGGATGTGATGCCTTCATACGCCCAAAGCTGCTCGGTGTAGGTTTCTTGGTCTAGGTTGTAGGGCACAAATTCGGCGGGCTTGATGGTTTTCACGTTCCATGCGTGGAAGTATTCGTGCGAGATTAAGCCCAACAGCGTGGTGTAATCGGCGGTGGGCTGCGCCATATTGCGCGGCGGCAGGGCGTGGCGGTCGGCGTGCAGCGCGGTGCTGTTGCTGTGTTCCAAGCCGCCGTAGATGTTGTCGCCCAGATGCAGCAAAAATAGGTATTCGGCAAACGGAGGCGCGGTGTCGGCGATAAACAAGGCGAGCGCGTGTTCGCAGATTTTTTGGCAATCAGCAAGCAGCCGCGCGCGGTCAAAATCGGGGTAGTGCCCGCTTAACGCGATGCGGTGTGGGATGCCGTGTGCGGTGAAATGCAGCGTTTCAATGTGTGCGCCCAGCTCAAACGGGCAATCGGTCAGCTCGGCATAATCGGCAGCCTGAAAACGGTTTTCTGCGTTTTCAGGCTGCCTTAATATGGTCTCAATGCGCCAGTTTGCAGGCAAGCCATCAAATTGCACTTGGCAGGCTTCATCGCGCCGCTCGGGCAAATAGAGGAACAAACACGCGCCGTCAATAAAGCCGCGCTCGTTGTCCAGCAAGCTGGCGCGCACGGATAAATCGTTGGCATATACGGTGTATTCAATTTGGTAATCGCCGCTTTGCGCGGGCGTTTGCCATTCGTTTTTGCTGATTTGCGCCAGCGGCACGGGATGGCCGTTGCAGGTGGCTTGGATGCGGATGATGTGTTTGGCAAAGTCGCGAATCATATAGCTGCCCGCCACCCAGTTCGCCAGCTTGATGCTTTGTGTGGCATTTTCGCTGTGGTGAAATGTAAAAATGATGTGCCATTGGTGGGCGTTGGGGCGGGGTGTGATGGTGTAATGCAACATGACTTGGGCTTTCTATTTGATTTTAAAAAAGTATTGAGTATGGCAATAATTGATTTAGCGTTTAGCTATTCACATCTAAAAGTAGATTGTTTGATGCTAATCAGGTAACATTCCGCTGCTTTTGGTAACCTTACGATAAATAAGGTTTTGATGTTTTAAGATGTGTTAATTTATTTTATTTTAACCGCTAAAAGCATCAAGAGTAAGACAAGCGATAAATGTTTTTCAGGCTGCCTAACAAAATCAGCCAAGGCAGCCTGAAAACCGCTATCGCATAATAAAAGAAATATTTTCAACGTATGGAGTTGTTATGGAAACGCAAACCTATAACTATAAAGTGGTGCGCCAATTCGCCATTATGACGGTGATTTGGGGCATCATTGGGATGTTTGTGGGCGTGTATGCCGCCGCAGAATTGCGCTGGCCCGCCCTCAACATGTCGGATATTGCGCCTTGGTTTCACTTTGGTCGCATCCGCCCCTTGCACACCAATGCCGTGATTTTTGCCTTTGGCGGCTGTGGCTTGATTGCCACGTCTTATTATGTGGTGCAGCGAACCTGCAATGCACGGCTGTTTGGTGGCAACTGGCTGCCCGCATTTACCTTTTGGGGCTGGCAGTTGGTGATTGTGATGGCGGCGATTACCCTGCCTTTGGGCTACACCCAAGGCAAAGAATACGCCGAGTTGGAATGGCCCATTGATATTTTGATTACCGCCGTTTGGGTGGCGTATGCCATCGTGTTTTTCGGCACGATTGCCAAACGCAAAATGAAGCATATTTATGTGGCAAACTGGTTTTACGGCGCGTTTATCCTCGCCGTTGCCCTGCTGCACATTGTGAACAATATTTCTATCCCCGCAGGCGGCTTCAAATCGTATTCCGTTTACTACGGTGCGATTGATGCCATGGTGCAATGGTGGTATGGGCACAACGCGGTGGGCTTCTTTCTTACCGCAGGCTTCTTGGGCATGATGTATTACTTCGTGCCCAAACAAGCCAATCGCCCTATTTATTCTTATCGCTTATCGGTGGTGCACTTTTGGGCGTTGATTTTCACCTATATGTGGGCAGGCCCGCACCACTTGCACTACACCGCCCTGCCCGACTGGACGCAATCTTTGGGCATGGTGTTATCGCTGATTTTGTTTGCCCCCTCTTGGGGCGGCATGATTAACGGCATCATGACGCTATCGGGCGCGTGGGACAAACTGCGCACCGACCCCATCTTAAAATTCTTAATCGTGTCGCTGTCGTTTTACGGTATGTCCACGTTTGAAGGCCCAATGATGTCCATCAAAACGGTCAACGCATTAAGCCACTACACTGACTGGACAGTGGGACACGTGCATTCAGGCGCATTGGGCTGGGTGGGCTTTGTAACCATCGGCTCGTTGTATTACATGATTCCCCGTTTGTATGGCAAAAAAGAAATGTTTAGCGTGAAGCTGATTAACGCGCACTTCTGGATTGCCACTTTGGGCGTGGTTTTATACATCACATCCATGTGGGCATCGGGCGTGATGCAAGGCATGATGTGGAGCCAACTCAACCCCGATGGCACGCTCACGCATCCATTTATCGCATCGGTTAGCCGTTCTATGCCGTTCTATCTTATTCGTTTCTTGGGTGGCGTGTTGTATTTAAGCGGTATGTGCATCATGGCATATAACGTTTATCGCACCGTTGCCGATGGCAAACCTGTTGAAGCAGAAATCCCTGCTTTGGCGAAAACCGAACACTAATGAGAAAGGACGCTAAAAATGAAATTGCAACAATTAGCAGAAGAAAAAGTGGGCTTTCTGATTGTGTTTACGCTTATCGTGGTAAGCGTGGGCTTGATAGTGGAAGTTGTCCCCTTGTTTGGCACCAAAGAAGTGATTACCGCCACCAAAGGCGTGAAACCCTATTCGCCCTTGCAAGTGGCGGGGCGCGATATTTTTGTGCGCGAAGGCTGCTACAACTGCCACTCGCAGCAAATCCGCCCCTTCCGCGCCGAAACCGAGCGCTATGGGCATTATTCTGTGGCAGGCGAATCGGTGTATGACCACCCATTTCAATGGGGCTCCAAACGCACAGGTCCTGATTTGGCGCGCGTAGGTGGACGCTATTCCGATGAATGGCACCGCATCCACTTGCTCAACCCGCGCGAAGTGGTGCCTGAATCCAATATGCCCGCTTTCCCTTGGCTAGCGCGTAATAAAGTGGACGCGGATGAAGTGGTGCGCCACATGAAAGCCTTGGAAAAAGTCGGCACGCCTTACACCAAAGAAGACTACGACAAAGCCGCCGAAGAGCTCAAAGACAAATCTGAACTAGACGCTGTTATCGCCTATTTGCAAGGTTTGGGCTTGGCATTGAAAAACAAAAGGTAAGAAATCATGAATATGGCTTGGGCAAATAGCCTGTTTACCATTGGCATTGCCATCAGCTTCGCAGTTATCTTGTTGATTGTGTTGAGCAAACGCAATAAGCAAAACTATCAAGACGCGGCGCAAAGCATCTTTGATGATGACGATGCCCCGCGCGACAACGAAGCTGCCCAAAACCATCATGAACACGGAGCATAACTATGGAATCACAATTCACATCCCCGTTTTGGCACTATTACATCGTTGCCATTGTGGTCGCCAGTTTCATCTATGTAACATGGCTGCTGCTGTCGCAAGACAAAGTGAAGCTGAAAAAAGGCGAAGAAGTTAAAACCACAGGCCATTCTTGGGACGGCATTGAAGAATACAACAACCCCATGCCACGCTGGTGGTTTTGGATGTTTATCATGACCATCTTGTTTGGCATCGGCTATTTGGTTGCCTACCCCGGCATGGGCGACTACAAAGGCGTGTTTAACTGGACAAGCCGTGGTCAATACAACAAAGAAGTCGCCGCTGCGGATAAAACCGTCAATGCGCTGTATGGCAAATACAGCAAGATGAAAGTGGAAGACGTTGCCAAAGACAAAAACGCCATGACCATCGGCAAAAACTTGTTTGACACCTATTGCATCCAATGCCACGGCTCGGATGCGCAAGGCTCGCGCGGCTTCCCCAACCTAACCGATAGCGACTGGATTTACGGCGGCACGCCCGAGAAAATCCACGAAACCATCACCAATGGGCGCATCGGCATCATGATGCCTTGGGGGCCTAACCTTGGCACAGAAGGCGTGCGCGATGTTGCTAATTATGTGATGTCGCTATCCAAAGACCGCGCCTACGATGAAGACCGCGCCGCACGCGGCAAGGAAATCTTCCAAGCCAACTGCGTTGCCTGCCATGGCGCAAACGGACAAGGCACCATGGGCATCGCCCCCACGCTCAACGACAACACTTGGCTATGGGGCGGCAGCGAAAAAGCCATCATAGAAACCATTACCAGCGGGCGGCACAACCAAATGCCTGCGTGGAAAGATTTTTTAACCGAAGACAAAATCCACTTGCTAACGGCTTATGTGTGGGGCAAATCGCACCCGAAAAACCAAGCCTTGCCCACCGATAGCACACACGAAACAGGCAAACCTGCGCAACCTGCCGCCGCGCCTAGCCCAGCTCCCGCTGCCGCGCCTGCCGCCGCTTCTGCTGCTGCGCCTGTTGCTGCTAGCTCTGCTGCTGCCAGCACGCCTGCCACCGCTGCCAAAGCCAGCGAACCCGCCGCCGACCAAGCCGATGTGGCGTATAAAGACGCGGTTGCCACGTTCTACTTTGCCACAGGCAAAAGCGACGTTGCCGCCAACGCGGATAAAGTGGTTGCCGACTTAATCGCCGCAGGCAAAAACGGCAAAAAATTGGTGGTGAGCGGCTACACCGACAGCACAGGCAACGCCGCCGCCAACGCCGAGCTATCCAAAAAACGCGCCCAAGCGGTGCAAGCGTTTTTGGAAAAACAAGGCGTTGATGGCAAAAACATTGAGCTGCGCAAACCTGAAAACACCACCGCCGCTGCGGGCAACAACGCCCAAGGTCGCCGCGTGGAAGTGAAAGCGGAATAGGCTTGGCGATTGTTGCAGATGGAAAACCACTCGTTGTTTTGGGCGAGTGGTTTTTTGGTTTTCAGGCTGCCTTGGAGTGCATATCAAAGGCAGCCTGAAAATGGGTTGTTGGCATTTGCGTAGTCTTAACCATGCGCTTCGTGCCAGCGGGGCACTTACTTTTCTTTGCTTCGCTAAAGATGAGAACCTGTATTCGCTATCTGCACGGCTGCTTTTGCATTCATTGAATACGCCTACTGCGTTGCCAAGCCAAGCTAATAGTCTCGCTATTAACTTGTCTTGTCGCCTTGTATTCGTATTCACTGAATACAAAATCCGCTCGCGCAGATAACGAATACAGGTTCTGGCAAAAGAAAGGCGACCCCGACGTGCAGGTTCGCTGCGCGAACTTCCCTCACTGCGCATCCTTTTTTCGGCGCGTGCGAACTAGCCGTGCTTCGCACGTCGTCGAATAAGCGCACGCTTTTTTCCGAAAAAAGGATGCTCCGTTCGGCTGGACGTAGGGGAATGGGCAGTAGCATTAAACATTTGTGGAGAGTTAGGCAGCCTGAAAGTCAATCTATCCAGTAAAAACATCGTTTGGCTTAACCCAAGCAGTTTTGTTTTTCAGGCTGCCTTTGCGATGCTCAAAGGCAGCCTGAAATGTTTGCGCCACAGCAACGCAAAGAGTGGGTATGGCGGCGATACGCCATGTTCTGTTTCAGGCTGCGCAGATGGTTGAAGCAACCTGCATAGCAAAGCGGAGTGGCGAAGCGAAAAGCGCATTCTGCTTTGCCATTTCAGGCTGCCTTTAAGCGCACATCAAAGGCAGCCTGAAACTCCATCCATCCCACTCTAAACCGTTTAACCCGCCACTCAACCCATTTCGCTTTTCAGGCTGCCGCACACAATAAGGCAGCCTGAAAAGCCAAATCGGAGTATAATTCGCCATCATTCATTCCATCGGCAGATGCCGATTTTTCTTTTGTGTTTTTCAATCAAAACAAGGACATTCTCATGGCAAACATTCTCGTTCTCCCCACTTGTGCGCACGTTGATGCCGCTGCTGTTGCCCAAAGCATTGCCGCCGCGCTGCCCGATGCGGCGGTGTTCAACCCCTTAGCCGATGCGCAACGCGCGGCTAATCTAATCGCCGCTGGCAAGGCGGATGATTGGTTTGATGCTTTGGTGGGCGAAGTCGCCGCGCTGGGCAAACAAAACGTGGTGATTCAAGGCATTCAAGCCGATGCGGAAAACATTTTCCTTGCTGCGCAAAACATCGCGCTGGCAACTTCGTTCAACGCGCAAATCGTGTTTGCTTCGTCTAACGAAGCGGGCGCGGAACAACGCGTGGCGTTGGCAAAACAAGCGTTTGCAGGCAACACCGTGTTCTTTGCGGGTGTGGTGGGCAATGCTGCTGCCGCGCAAGCCAATGGTTTGGCTGATTTGGGCGCAGAAGGCAGCCTGAAAACGGCTGAACTGGCGCAAATCGCCGCTGCCAGCACCGATCGCGTTTCGCCCGCGCAATTCCGTTTCAACATGATTGATTCGGCACGCAAAGCCAACAAGCGCATTGTGTTGCCCGAAGGCGCAGAGCCGCGCACCGTTCGCGCCGCTGCGATTTGCCACGAAAAAGGCATCGCTCGCTGCGTGCTGTTGGCAACCCGCGCCGAAGTGGAAGCCGTTGCCAAAGAACACAACATCGCGCTGCCCGAGAGCTTGGAGATTATTGACCCCGCTTCTTTGGTGGAACAATACGTTGCACCGATGTGCGAATTGCGCAAATCCAAAGGCTTAACCGAAGAGCAAGCGCGCGCGCAGTTGCAAGACACCGTGGTGCTGGGCACGATGATGATGGCGCAAAACGACGTGGACGGCTTGGTTTCAGGCGCGGTACACACCACCGCCAACACCATCCGTCCCGCCTTGCAGCTTATCAAAACCGCCCCTGGTGAAAGCATCGTGTCCAGCGTGTTCTTTATGCTGCTACCAGGGCAAGTGGTGGTGTATGGCGACTGCGCGGTGAACCCCAACCCCACCGCCGAGCAACTTGCCGACATCGCCATCCAATCCGCCAAATCCGCCAAAGCGTTTGGCATTGAGCCGCGCGTTGCGATGATTTCTTATTCAACCATCAATTCAGGCAGCGGCCCTGATGTGGATTTGGTGGTGGAAGCCACGCACCTTGTGAAAGAAAAAGCGCCCGAATTGGCGGTGGACGGTCCGCTTCAATACGACGCGGCGGTGGTGGAAAGCGTGGCGAAATCCAAAGCGCCGGGCAGCCCCGTTGCGGGCAAAGCCAACGTGTTTATTTTCCCCAACTTGACCACGGGCAACTGCACCTATAAAGCGGTGCAACGCAATGCGAATGTGTTGAGCGTGGGCCCGATGCTGCAAGGTTTGCGCAAGCCTGTGAACGATTTGTCGCGCGGGGCGTTGGTGGAAGATATTGTTTACACCATTGCGCTGACGGCGATTCAAGCGATGCAGAAATAATCGCGTGTTGATTGCGCTGATATAAATAGGCAGCCTGAAAAGGGAGGGATTCCGTTTTCAGGCTGCTTTTGTATGGGCGGGATTATGGATTTCAGGCTGCCTTAAATGGAACTGCGGCGGCTTGTTATCAAGATGCCGAATCAAGCCCATTATGCCCATCATCCCGCTAAACCATTTTCAGGCTGCCTATTTCCCAAAGGCAGCCTGAAACCGTGCAAGAAATGGTGGATATAGTCGTTCCAATTAAGTTTTATACAAGGCGGCGAGCCGCAGATAGTACAAGTAGTACAGCAAGGCGAGCCAACGCTGTATAAGGCTTAATTGGAGCGACTATATTACACGGGGTGCAGGGGCTTGCCCCTGCTCGTGGTAGGCGGCGAAACGCCTGCTCTGGCAAAAGATTAAGCCATGCTCAAAAGCAGCCTGAAACGCGGTAAACGATTTCAGGCTGCCTCAAATAGTGCAAGCCTGCGCGTTCACAAGGTTTTGCCATCAAACCGCCGTTTGCGTTTCCAAAATGCCCGCTGGGGCTTGCTGGTTATCGTGCATTGGGCTTGTTCGCACACGATGCGCAGCCCTTTGAGGCAGCCTGAAAACAAATCTTGCCGCAGCGGTTCAAACCAGTTTTGCTCCCATGCTTCAAGCTGGGTTTGGTATGCCCAGATGTCGCCTGTTTGCTGGCTGGGCAGGAAGTCATCGGCGAAGATGTGGGTGTGGGCGAGGGGGATTTGCCGTTGGGCGCAGGTGCGTTGCCATGCGGCGTAGTTTTCAGGCTGCCCGGTGGTGGCTTGGCTGCTGTGTGCTGCCCATGCGCTGTTGCTGGCGATGAGCGCGGCAGCCTGAAAATCGGTTGCGGCGGGGGCGTTCCACAGCCAGATGCCGTTAATCGGCGGCAGTTGGTTTTGCTGGCGAGTTTGGTTGAGCGGGTGGTTGTGCAGCCACATTTGTAGCTCGGTGGATAGGGCGAGCCATGGGCGGATGTCGCTGCCGCTGGCGGTTTGGCTGCCGTCTAGCTGGCTGGCGAGGTCTAGGATGCCGGGGGCGTGCCATTGCGGGGGGCTGGGCAGGGCGATGGTCCATAAATCGGGGCGGATGGGAGTAAACGCATATTCGCCGCCGTAAAACTGGTTGAGCTCGTTGCACCAAATGGCGGCTTCGCTGTGCGACAGCGGCAGGTGTTCGGCGGGGATTTGGCTGGCGGTGTTCATACCCATTTGTTGCCAAACGGGGCTGGCGTAGATGATGTTTTCAGGCTGCCCTAATTGGTCGCACAGGTAGCTTTGATAAAGCTGCATTCGGCTGTATGCGGTGGGCTGGATGCGGGCGTAGCGCAGCAGTTGGTTGAGCGCGGGGGTGTGCAGTTCGGGCAGGGTTTCGTGCGGTTCACGCAGGAGGGCGGGGAGGACGAGGGTGAACATAGTGTGTGTGCAATGTTGTAGAAAATGGGGGATTGTAGCAGCCTGTGCGGCTTGGGCGATGCTAAATTGCCGCCCGCGCGAGAGTGATATTTCAGGTTTTCAGGCTGCATTGGGCGAGCGGTAAAGGTTTGATAAAAACGCCGCCCGTTATGAAAAGTCTCTTTCAGGCAGCCTGAAAATGCTAAAATTGCGGGCTTTCTGATTTGGTTTAACCCGTTGTTCTATGAAAAAAATTAAACCTAACAAACTGATTCTGTTACCCATTATCGCGCTTGCGCTGTTGCTGCTGGCGGTGGTGTTGCACCCGAAGCAGACCGCCGTTGCGCCCGATGCGCGGTTGGTGCGCCAAGTGTTGCCCAATCCCAAAATCACCGATTTTGGGCGATTAAGCTATTGGCGCGACGAGGAAGTGCAAGAGGGCGACACGCTGCCGATGGTGTTGGCGCGCATTGGCGTGAGCGAGCAGAATATCCAAGATTTTGTGCAACACAGCCCGATTAACCTGAAAGCGTTGAAGCTCAACGAGGGCAAAATTGTGAGCGCGCGCATTGATGAAAACCAAAACGTTACCGATATTCAATTTTTTAACGATGAAGACGGCGAGCGCAACTTGGTGGCGATTGAATACGCCGATGGCAAATGGCAGCTGCGCAAAACCGAGGGCGACACCACCACCCTGCCATCGCTGCGTTCGGTGGTGATTACCTCTTCCGTGTCGGGCGCGTTGGGGCAGGCGGGCGTGCCGATTGATGTGCGCATCACGCTCAAAGAAATCTTTGCCGATAAAATCAATTTAGACAAACTGCCCGAAGGGTCTAGCGTGCGCGTGTTGTATGAAAGCCTGTATTTTCGCGGGCAAGAAGTGGCAACGGGCAACGTGCTGGCTGCCGAAGTAACCGCCAACAATCACACTTATTACGCCTATTATTTTGAAAACGGCGATACCGACAACGGCGGCAATTATTACGACGAAAACGGCGAGCCGCTGCGCCAAGGCTTTGGCGGGCTGCCGATTGAAAGCTACACCCGCATTTCCTCGCCCTTTGGCATCCGCGTGCACCCCATCACCCACACCGTGCGCATGCACACGGGGATTGACTACGCTGCCCCGCAAGGCACGCGCGTGCTCGCCCCCAGTGATGGCGTGGTCAGCTTTCGCGGCTGGAAAGGCGGCTACGGCAATGCCGTGATGGTTACCCACGACAACGGCATGGAAACGCTATACGGGCATTTGAGCGCGTTTATCAGCGGCGTGGACGTGGGCAGCCATGTGAACGCAGGCACGGTGATTGGCTTGGTGGGCAGCACGGGGCATTCCACCGGCCCGCATCTGCACTACGAAGTGCGCATCAACGGGCAGCCCGTAAACCCCGCCACTGTTGCGCTGCCCACGCCGCAGCTTGCTACCGCCGACCGCGCCGCCCTGCAAATCTATCGCGGCAAGGTGGACGAAGTGATGCAAGCCGTGCGCGGGCTGCCAGTGATGGTGTCGCAGGTGGATTGATGGTTTTTGATTTTCAGGCTGCCTATGCCATCCCGCCATGTCATCAGGCAGCCTGAAAATGCTGTAAGCCTGTTTCAGGCTGCCTATGTTGTTGATAACACAAGTAGGATGTGTGGCTTTGCCACGCACACGGTTTACCAGTTCCCGCGTGCGTGCCTGCGGCACACACTCTACACGCTGATTAAACTGGGTATTTCTTGATTTATTTCACTATATTTAAACACTTCAAAAGCAGCCTGAAAACGCCACAACTCCATTTTCAGGCTGCCCTATTCCACAAAATCCTACGCAAAGGACATCCCATGAAACCCGCCATCCTAGCACTCGTCCTGTTCCCCAGTTTCGCCATCGCCCAAACGCCCAGCCTCTCATCCGCCCCCAGCTCAGATAACACCACCATCCGCCAGCTCATCAACCAACACTACCACCCCCCCCAGCCCGCGCATCAATGCCAACACTCCGCCCCGCCCGCC
>CAUVGV010000056.1:0-12248 GCA_963551505.1 uncultured Kingella sp. | reverse complement strand
CGACCTCAACCTTGGCAAGGTTGCGCTCTACCAACTGAGCTATTCCCGCTTTGTCTTTGCCAGAAGCAAAGAAGCCGCCATTATAGCGACTTCTGTTTGACTGTCAAGCTGGTTGGTAAAATTATTTGAATTCGTGCCATGCCATTTTGAGGTAGTAGCACATAGACCAAATGGTGAGCACGGAGGCAATCAACATAAGGGCGTTGCCAATAAGCAAGAGTTGCACGCCCCATGCGGGGATTTCGTAGAGCAAGAGGGCGAAAATGGCGGCCATTTGGGCAGCGGTTTTGAGTTTGCCGATATAGGCGACGGCAACGCTGTTGCGCTTGCCCATTTGCGCCATCCATTCGCGCAGGGCGGAGATGGTGATTTCGCGTCCGATGGTAATCATGGCGTAGATGGCGAGGGTGCGGTCTAGTTTAACCAGCAAAATGAGGGCGACGGCAACCATGAGTTTGTCGGCAACGGGGTCTAGGAAGGCGCCGAAATCGGATGTTTGTTTGAGATAGCGGGCGAGAAAGCCGTCTAGCCAGTCGGTGATGCCTGCGGCGGCAAAGATGGCGGCGGCGGTGATGTTGATGGTTTGGGGGGCGAACCAGTTGGCGGGGAGATAAAACAGGGCGGTGAAGATGGGAATCAGCAGTATGCGCGCCCATGTGAGGCATATTGGGATGTTGAGTGGCATGGCGTGTCCTTGTGGTGTTTTTCAGGCTGCCTTTGGGGACAGCCTGAATGGGGATTGTAAACTTTCGTTAGCGTGGGCAACAAGTTTATTTACATTGCAAGGCGGGGTTGTGGGGATTTGTGCGACACACGGCGGGGCGAGAAAAAAGTCGGATGGGTGTCCGACTTGGAGGCAGCCTGAAAGGGCTGGGCGAAAGGAGTAATCTGAAACCTTGGCGAAACCTTTGTGAAAAGACTGAGGCAGCCTGAAAACTGAAATGGCGTGGCAACGGCTTAGTGCTAAATGGCTGATTAAACAGAGTATGACTGGTTTGCCAATATGTCGGCGAGCCGCCGACGTGCCATTGGTTTCAGGTTGAAACTTTTGCAAAACTTCCTGAGGCAGCCTGAAAATAATGTCTGCCGTCATTCCAGCGTAGGCAGGAGTTTTGTTTGATATTCAAAAATGATTGCAAAAACAATCTATTGTTTAAGTTTAACCAAGATTTCCGCCTGCGCGGGAATGACGACACATTGACTATTTCTTGTCTTGTTTTAGGTTTTACAAAGGTTTCAGGCTGGGCAAAGGCTTTCATTTGGTTTTTCAGGCTGCCTTAGGGGTTTGCAAAGCACAGAACTTATTTTTTGCCTTTACTTTTGCCTTTGGCGGCGGGTTTTTCCTGTTTGGCTTTGTCGTTTTTGGCTGGGCTGCTTTTGTCTTTTTTGGTGGGCTCGGCTTTGTGTTTATCAGCTTTGCTGTCTTTTTTATTGTCGTGTTGGGCGTTTTTGCTGCGGCTGTCGTCGTCGCGGGCATCGCGGGATGGCGCGGCGATTTTGCCTTTGGCGACGGTTTTAACGAGCTGGGGTTGGCTGGCTTGGCTGTTGTTGGCGACTTTGAGCGTTTGCCCTGCTTTGATGTTGTTGCCTTTGATTTTGTTGAGCGCGGCAAGCTCGGCTACGTCCATGTGGTAGCGTTTGGCGATGCTGTATAAGGTGTCGCCGCTGCCAACTTTGTGGATGCTAGTGGGGGCTTCTTTGGCGGGGGCTTTGGCTTTTTCTGCGCTGGCAACTTGCTGGCGTTGGCGTTCTTTGGCGGCGCGGGCACTGCTTTCTTCGGCTTCGGATTGGGCGAGGCTGGCTTTTACGGCTTCGCTGGCAAGGTTAGCCTTGGCGGCTTCGGCGGCGCGGATGCGCTCTTGCGAGGCGCGGGCAAGCTGCATTAGCTCATCATCGGCGGTGTGTGTGGGGTTGTCGTTGTGAGCAACGTTTTCAGGCTGCCTTTCACTGGTGGCGGGGTCGCTTGCGCTGGCGGTTTTTTCTGGCTGCGCGGTGGTTTGGGCAACGATGGTTGTGGCTTTTTCAGGCTGCATTTGCGGTTTGAAAATCACAACGGGGGTAGCAGGGATGGCGGGTTTTTCAGGCTGCTTAGTGGCTTGGGCTAGGCTGGTGGTTGTGCTGGCGGTTGCGCTGCTGGCTTTTTCAGGCTGCGTTAAAGCGGTGTTGAGCGTAGTTTTCTCGGCGGGCTTGCTGCTGATTGAGCTAACGGCAACGGCGGGCTTTTCAGGCTGCGTGAACGTGGCGATGTTGGTGTTGGCAACGGCAAGCGGCGCGGGGGAAACGGGGTTGGGCGCGGGGAAATTGGCTGTGCCTTTGCCCAGCACGGGGGCTTGTTCTTTGAAGGTGTCGGGCACGGGGTCCACATCGGCTTTGGCAAATTCGGATGCGGGCTTGATGCCTGAGGCGCGGTTTTTGTTCACCAAAATGGTGCGCCCTGCTTCTAGGTAAGCGGAGCGGATGCCGTTGAGCCGTTGGATTTCGCTGATGCTGCTGCCTGTTTGCGCGGCGATGTCTTGCAGCGAGGTACGGGTGTTGGGCGTGTACACATCCCATGATAGGAGTGTGTTTAAATCGGAATTTTTGTAATTGCTTTCAAAGGTTTTGGCAGCCTGAATCGGCAGCAGCATTTGGCGGCTGTTACCTTTGGGGATGAACACGGGGGTTTTGAACGCGGGGTTAAGCGCAAGAAATTCGCTTTCGGGGATGTTCGCCAAAAAGGCGGCGGCGCGAATATCCAGCGGGGCTTTTACGGTTACGGTTTTAAAATAGGGTTCGGATTTGATTTCAGGCAGCTTTAAGCCAAACGCGCTGGGGTTGTTCACCAAATTGCGCACGGCAAGTAGCTTGGGTACATAGTTGCGCGTTTCGGCGGGCATTTTGAGGTTTTCGTAGGTGGGCGGCAAGCCTTGGGCGATGGCGCGATTGACGGCGCGGGTTACGTTGCCTTCGCCCCAGTTGTAAGCGGCAAGCGCAAGCGACCAGTCGCCAAATAGCCCATAAAGGTATTGCAGGTAGTTGAGCGCGGCGTTGGTGGCGGCGTGGACATCGTGTCGCCCGTCATAAAGCGGGGTTTGTTCTAGCCCGTAGTGTCGCCCTGTGGCGGGCATGAATTGCCACAAACCTGATGCGCCAACGTGTGAGCGGGCTTTGGTTACATACGCGCTTTCAATAAACGGCAATAGGGCCACTTCGGCGGGCATATTGCGTTTTTTGACTTCGTCGGTGATGTAGTACATATAGGGGGTGCTGCGCTGGATGGTGCGGTTGAAATAGGCGCTGTTTTGGGCGAATTTGCTTTCGTGGCTGCGCACAAGCCCTGAATTGACTTCTTGCATGCGGAAGTTTTTGCGCAGGTTGTCCCACACGCTGCCGCCTGCTAGGAAGTTGGCGATGGGATTTTTGCTGAATGGGCTGTTTTGTAATTGCATCATTGCCGCGCCAGTTTGCGCTGGTTTGTAGGTTTCGCCGTGCGCTAGGGTGGGGAGGATGAATAGGCTGCTAACGGCTAGGGCAATGTTTTTTATGGTTTTCATATTGACGGGAGGGGGCTCGTGCGAAAAAATAGGTTCGCATCGTAATGATATTGACGTGCCGTGTCAAGCTAAGTGCTTGGCTTTAAAAGGTAAATATGTGTTTTGCGGGGGCTAATGTGATGAATTCGCGCAATTTATGGATTTGGTTGTGCCATGATGATTTGGGGCGGTTTGTGTGGCAACAGGAGTGGGGCTTTTTTCAGGCTGCCTTGGCGCAACAAGGGCAGCAGGATGTGTTGTGTTTGGGGCGCGGTGGGCGATTGGCGTGGGATGAGATGAAGCGGTTTTCAGGCTGCCCCAATCTCAGTTTTAATGTGGCGCTGCAATGCGCGGATTTGCCTGCGGATGTGGTGGCTTCGGCGGGGCGGTTGCCGTGGCGCGATGAGTCGTTTGATTGCGTGGTGGCACCGCATTTGCCTGATGATGATGCGCCGTTGTTGTTGGTGCTGGCGGAGTTGTTTCGGGTGATGCGGCCGCAGGGGGCGTTGTTGATTACGGGGTTGAATCCGCATTCGGTGTGGCGCTGGTGGCGCGATGATGTGCCTGATGTGCGCGCGGGGGTGTCGTTTAATCGGCTGCGGCGTTTGGCGCGGATGACGGGCTGGCAGGTGGATGGGGGGCGGTTTATGGTGCATTTGCCGCCTGTGCGGCAGCCTGAAAATTGGCAGCTGGTGGAGACGGCGGGGCAGTTGTTGTGGGCGAAGAATGCGGCGGTGTATGGGGCGGTGTTGAGCAAGCAGGTGGCGGGGGTGCGGCTGCGGGGGGATATGCAATGGGCGGGTGATTGGGGGGGGATGGTGTTGCAGGGGGTGTGAATGAATTTTTTAGACTGCTTTGATTAAGTGGGTAGGCAGCCTGAAACTCAAATCTATCCAACAAAAAACCGTTTGGCTCAATGCCAAGCGGTTTTGTTTTTTCAGGCTGCCTCTGATGATTTGAGGCAGTCTGAAAACGTGTGGCGATTGGGCGATGGGCTATTTTGCGGGCAACGTTGTCATTGTGGCGATGAGCCGTCGCTGCTCCATTTTGGGTTTCAGTTGTAGGTCGGGCATTTATGCCTGACAAGCACGGACATTTATGCCACAAATTTAACAACGTCGGGCATAAATGCCCGACCTACGCAGGCTGTGCCAAGGTTTCAGGCTGCCTAAGCGCGGGGGCAATGGCTCGGGCAGCCTGAAACGTTGCCCCGCGTTCCTACGGCTTGCTTGCAAGCCGTGCGCTTGGTTGAAAAAAGCATTTCAGGCTGCCTTGGGTTGGGCATGAAGGGTTGCTTGAATAGTTGCCATGCTTACCGCCTACCCTACTCTACTTTGCAAAAAAACACGCGCTGGGGCTGCCCTTGGCGCGTGTTTATGTTTACAAGATTGCGTTTAAACGCCTATGCGCTTATTTGCCCCACACTTCTTCGGCGATTTCGCGGATAAATTCCAGCTTGCGCCATTGCTCTTCTTCGGTGAGCACGTTGCCTTCTTCGGTGGAGGCGAAGCCGCATTGGGGGCTGAGGCAAAGCTGGTTAATATCAACGTATTGGGCGGCTTCTTGGATGCGGGCGATGATGTCTTGTTTGTTTTCCAATTCGCCTGTTTTGCTGGTTACTAATCCGAGCACAACTTGTTGATTTTTAATAAACCGCAGGGGTTTGAAGTCGCCTGCGCGGTCGCTGTCGTATTCTAAATAGAAACCGTCGATGTGGCAGCCGCCAAATAGGATTTCGGCGATGGGTTCGTAGCCGCCTGATGAGAACCATGTGGAGCGGAAGTTGCCGCGGCAGATGTGCATGGTGAGCGCCATGTCGGCGGGGGCGGCGGCGCGGATGTCGTTGAGCATTTGCACATAGCAGCGGGCGGTGGCATCCACGTCCACGCCTTGCGATGCGTACAGCGCGCGTTTTTCTTCGGAGCAGAATTCGCCCCATGATGTGTCGTCTAATTGCAGGATGCGGCAGCCCAAGTCGTAGAACGCTTTAACGGCTTGGATGTACACGGCGGTAAGGTCGGCGAAAAGCTGTTCTGGGTTATCGGCGTAAACGGGGGGCAGCTTGGGTTCGGCGGTGCGCACGCAGGTGATGAGGTGCAGCATGCTGGGCGAGGGGATGGTGAATTTAACGGGGTAGCCGTTTGCTTCGGCGTGCAGGCGTTTGTAGTGCTCCAAGAAAGGATGCACGTTAGACCATTGAATTTTATCAATGATTTCTAGTGTAACGGGGCGGTGCATATGGGCTTTGAATTGCGTGCTGTATGTTTCGGTATCGCGCAGCTCCACGCCCACCAGCTCAAACAAGAAATCCAGATGCCACCATGTGCGACGAAATTCGCCATCGCTCACCGCGGGCAAGCCGATGGCTTTTTGTTTTTCTACGATTTTGTGGATTTCGGCATCTTCCACGGCGTGCATGGCTTGCATACTGCATTCGCCGCAAGCGCATTGGCGGCGGGCTTGTTTTAGGGCTTCGGGGCGTAAAAAGCTGCCGACGATGTCAAAACGATAGGGGGCGCGGGTGCGCGGGGTGGCGGTGGGGAAGAGTTTGCTCATGGCATTTCCTTTGGTAGGGGTTAGTGAAACGTGAGATGCGGGGAGTATAGCAGTTTCAGGCTGCCTTATGCTTTGAGGCAGCCTGAAAATGGGTTAAATGATTGGGTGGATGCTGGAAACTGTGCTATCGCTTGTAAACAAGAAGATGCTTATTCAAAGGCAGCCTGAAATAATGTTTAGCAAAACTCAAACAGCGTTGCTTGTGCTTCGTTTAATGTTTCTGATGGATTAGCTTTTGCGCCTTATCGCGGCGCAGGCGACTTACTTTCTTTGCTTCGCCAAAGAAAGTAAGCAAAGAAAGGCGACCCCGACGTGCAGGTTCGCTGCGCGAACTTCCCTCACTCCACATCCTTTTTTCGGCGCGTGCGAACTAGCCGTGCTTCGCACGTCGTCGAACAAGCGCACGCTTTTTCCCGAAAAAAGGATGCTCCGTTCGGCTGGACGTAGGGGGAGAGCAGTAGCATCAAACATTTGTGAAGCATTAGGCAGCCTGCGGAGCGTAGCGAAGTTGCGAAGCTAAAACCAATCTGTTCCGTAAAAAATTCATTTGGCAGGACACTAAACGATTTTTGTTTTTCAGGCTGCCTTTGATGATGATTATAGGCAGCCTGAAAACGATTAAACGATTGGAGGAATGTTGGAAACTGTACCATCGCTTGTAAACAAGAACACGCCCAATCAAATACAGTCTGAAACGCAATTCAAGCCGCCCCACCCATTTTCAGGCTGCCTTAATCCTATCCCATACCCCGCCCCCAAAGGCAGCCCGAACCCGCAAAAAATGCTATGATACGCTCCTTTCAATTCCCCCGAAAAATCAAGCTCATGATGGAAATTATAATGACAGCTCTGCGTTTTCTTTCTCAAAGTGTCAGCGGTCTTGCCGTTGCCTTTTTAGCCGCCTGCGCCTCACATCACGTCGCGCCCACCGTCAAAGAACAACCGCTGCCGCCCGTATCAGGCGAAGCCGCCTTTGTGCATCCCAATCCCCGCCCCGCGCAATCGGCAGACCAAGCCCTGCAAACCTACGGCGTGTATGAAAGTGTGTTAGCCGCCGCCAAAAACGGCGACGACATCCAGCCCGCGCAATTTCTCGCCCAGCAAGGGCAAAGCGCGATGGGCGAAAGCGTGCGCAACGAATGGCTCAAAAGCCTCGCCAAACGTGGGCAAACCGCGCAATTTCAGCAGCAATACGCCCAGCTAGACCCCGAAGGGCGCAGCCAAGAAACCCGCTGCTATGCCAACCTTTTGGGCATAGAAAACAACAGCGCATTTATCAACGAGCTTACCGAAGAAACAGGCAAACTGCCCGCAGGCTGCAACAGCTTATTGCAAGCGCGCGCCAGCCAGCTTAACCCCAGCCGCGCATGGCGGCGCGTGCGCGGCTTAATCAGTGCAGGGCAAACCACCGATGCCGCCAACCTTGCCGCCGCGCTCGGCAGCCCGCTAGACAGCCCCACAGGCTTTGGCGCGCAAGAGAACTCCCTACGCGATGTCATCGGCACAAACGCGCAAAAATCCCCCGACACCGCCGCCGCCCGCCTGCAACAGCTTTCAGGCAGCCTGAACAGCGAGCAATCGGGCTTCGCATGGGGTGTACTCGGCTTGGTGCACGCCAAAAATCTCAACATGGGTGGCGCATTGAATTACTACCGCAACGCCGACCGCAACCAGCTCAACAGTGAACAATTTGAATGGTTTGCCCGTGCCGCCCTGCGCCAGCAAAATTGGACGGAGCTTGCCAACATCATCCAAACCATGCCGCCCAAATTGCAAAACGACCCCACATGGCAATACTGGCTCGCCCGCGCCCTCGCCGCGCAAGGCAAGCGCAACGAAGCACAAGCGCTGTATCAAAAAGCCGCCGCCAGCGGGCGCAACTTCTACGCCGTGCTCGCCACCGAAGAACTGGGCGGCCGCGTGAACACGCAAAACAATGCCCCAGCCGCGCAAGATGCCCACATCGCCCAACTGGGCAAAGACGGCGCCATCCAACGCGCCCTGCATCTTTTCCACACCAGCCAACAATCGGGCAACTGGAAAATGCGCCGCCAAGCGCAAAACGAATGGAAATACGCTACGCGCGGCATGAACGAAGGCACGCTCTTAACCGCCGCCCAGCTTGCGTCCAACCACCAGTTTTACGAAATGTCCATCCACAGCGCGGATAAAACCAACAAACTGATGAACTACAACCTACGCTACCCCACCCCTTTCCGCGAACTGGTTAGCCAATATGGCAACGAAAACGGCGTGGACCCCGCATGGGTGTATGGCCTCATCCGCCAAGAAAGCCGCTTTGTGATGGGCGCGCAATCCAGCGTGGGCGCGCAAGGCTTGATGCAAGTGATGCCCGCCACCGCCAACATGATTGCCCGCAAAATCGGCATGGACAACAGCGAGCTATACACCATGAACGGCAACATCCGCATGGGCACATGGTATATGGCAGACGCGCGCAACAGCCTAAGCAACAGCGACGTACTCGCCACCGCAGGCTATAACGCCGGCCCTGGGCGCGCGCGCAAATGGCAAGGCGCAAGCATGGAAGGTGCTATCTACGCCGAAACCATCCCGTTTAATGAAACGCGCGATTATGTGAAAAAAGTGCTGACTAATTCGGTTTACTACGCCAATATTTTGGGCGAACCCAAAACATCGTTGAAACAACGGCTCGGCATGATTCCCGCGCGGTAAACACGTTTTCACTATCGCACGAAATTTGCAAACGTGTTTTCAGGCTGCCTATTGGGTAAACAAATAGGCAGCCTGAAAACCCCTTCTATCCTGTAAACACCCCACAAAGGACACCCCATGAAACTCTACATCTACGACCATTGCCCGTTCTGCGTTCGCGCCCGCATGGCATTTGGGCTCACCCAAACCCCCGTGGAACTCATCCACCTTGCCAACGACGACGAAGCCACGCCCATCGGTTTAATCGGCGCAAAACAAGTGCCCATCCTGCAAAAAGCCGATGGCAGCCACATGGGCGAAAGCCTAGACATTGTGCGCCACATCAACGCGCAAGCCAGCCAGCCCATCGGCGAAACCATTCGCCCCAGCATCCAAGCATGGGCAGACAAAGTAGGCGAGTATTACAACCAACTGCTGTTCCCCCGCAGCATCCAGCTTGGTCTGCCCGAATTTGCCACCCCATCTGCCGTGGTGTATTTCATCCGCAAAAAAGAAGCCCAAATCGGCACAGGCATCGCCCAAATGCTGGACAAAACGCCCGAGCTGCTCGCCCAAATCCACAACGATTTGCAAACGCTCGCCAGCCAAATCCACAGCAGCACCCTCAACGGCAGCGACCTCAGCATGGAAGACATCATCATTTTCCCCATGCTACGCAACCTCAGCATGGTGCGCGGCATCCAGTTCCCGCAAGTGGTGCAAGATTACATCGCCAACATGGCAGCACGCAGCCAAATCAACACCTATTTTGACTGCGCCGTGTGATGCACCACGCGGTATATAGGCAGCCTGAAAACTGGTTACACGATTAACGCCAACGCATACGTTGCGATGCTCAATCGCCCATTGGCAACATGTTTAACCGTTTTCAGGCTGCCTAATATCAATACACACAACAGGCAGCCTGAAATTTAATAGTAAGTAGGGTGTGTGGCTTTGCCACGCACCGTTTAGCGAATGTTTAATGGTACGTGAGCAAGTTCACACACCCTACACACTATATTTCCTATTTTCAGGCTGCCTAACCACTCACCGCAACAAAGCAGCCTGAAAAACCATTAACACCCGCAAGCGCATACATCGCAATCGCCCAACCACCCATTGGGCAAACGTTTCACCGTTTTCAGGCTGCCTAACATCAATACACACCATAGGCAGCCTGAAAACCACCCCACGCCGTTTTCAGGCTGCCCCACCCTTTTGCAAAGCCCCCACCATGACCCCATCCACCAAATACAGCCGCAGCCTGCACGCCCCATCAGCCTCGGCACCACTTCCGACGACCGCTTTATGCCCGCAGGCTACCTCGCCACCTTCGCCGCCAAAAACGCGCTGGTGCTCACCGAAAAGCTCGACGGGCAAAACAACTGCCTCAGCCGCCACGGCGTATTCGCCCGCTCGCACGCCGCCCCCACGCAGCACCCGTGGGACAAACCGCTGCTGGAACGCTGGCAGCGCATCAAAGACGATTTGGGCGATTTGGAACTCTTCGGCGAAAACCTCTACGGCATCCACTCCATCGCCTACCAGCGCCTAGAATCCTATTTCTACCTATTCGCCGTGCGCCAAGGCGAACGCTGGCTTGGTTGGGACGAAGTCAAATTCTACGCCGCCCTGTTTGACTTCCCGACTGTGCCCGAGCTGCCGATTACCCAGCCGCTGCGCGATGTGTACCGCGACGGCAGCGACGAAAATCGCCAGCTTGCCGACTGGCTCGCCGCCAACCTTGGCATGAGCTGGCTGAACTATGTGGAAACCGCGGGCGCACTCGGCGGCTACGACCCGCAAACAAACGCCCCCTGCTGCGAAGGTCTCGTCATCCGCAACCGCAACGGCTTTGCCACCAACAACGGCGACTTGCCCGTGCAGCCCCCAACGAATTTGACAACCTGTTCAAACTGGTGCGCGCCAAACACGTCAAAACCGATGTGCATTGGACCAAAACCTGGCAGCCCGCCACGTTGATTGATTACGACAAATACGGCTGGCACGGCTACGAATATCAAAACCAACAATAAGCAGCCTGAAAATGCCACCCTGCACCCCACTTCGCACCCTATTCGCCAACCTACCGCTTATCATCGCCTTTGCCGCTTTTGCCGTTTTCAGGCTGCTGCCCATTATCAACCAGCATCATCAGGTCAGCACCGCCATCCACCACGAAACCGTGCAGGCAATGCCCTATTCGGAAAACTACCAAAGCATCCGAGGAAGCACGGATAGCAACACCATTGTGGTTTTCCAAGACACGCAAGGCAAAACCCACACCGCCCAAACCCGCGTTTCTGCCGATGAGCAAGCGCAAATGCGCCGCCATATTCCCATCACCCGCGAATTTCTGATTACCCAAGACCATAGCGAAATCCTGCGCGACAAAGCCACAGAAACCCTAGACATAACAGACTGGCTGATGATTGCTCTACTGGCAGTTACGCTGGTTGTTCACATGAAAACCCGCGCATTGCCTGCACCCATCGCCGCCAACGATGTGCACCCAGCCGCCCAACGCCTGCTGCAATCCAAAGAAAATCCGCGCCGCGTGCTGCGGGGCAACATCATTACCCTGCTGGGCGTAACGCTGGCAGCCCTTGCGCTGGGCAGCATATCTGGCTTTCTCGCCCTGACCACATGGCAGGAAAAACAAACCTTTCAACACGCGCCCATCGCCCACGCCGCGCCATACGGCAGCTTCCGCCAAGGCAGCCTGAAAACCTACGCCGTAGATTTGCGCTTCACTACCCAAAACGGCAAAACCATCACCATCGCCAATTATCCCGTCAGCCCGATGGAGCGCGACCAACTGAACGCAGGCAAAACCATCCCCGTGCAATATCTGCCCGACAACCCCGATGTGTTCCGCTTTTGGCAAGCAGGGCAAGACAACATGGCGTGGATTAGCACCGTTTTTTGCGCCATCTTGTTGGCGGTGTGGCTGCTTTTCCTGTGGGTGTTTATCCGCCATCCTTACCAACCGATGCAGCAAACGTAAAGGCAGCCTGAAAACCGTTAGCTCCGCCGAACTTCGTTTCAGGCTGCCTACCCACCGCGCTTACCCCTCATTAAGGACACCCCCCATGTGGCACTTCCCCCATTTCACCCCCAACCACGACCCCGACTGGGACGCGCTCACCGCCCGCTTCAACTGGCTCGCCGATATGGCTGTCGTGCCACAAGATGCCGAATGGCACGGCGAAGGCGACGTGCTCACCCACACCAAAATGGTCGCCGCCACGCTTTTCAGGCTGCCTGAATACCAAGCCTTAGACGAACAAGCCCAGCACATCCTATTCGCCGCCGCCCTGCTGCACGACGTAGAAAAACGCAGCACCACCACAAGCGAAGCGCGCGACGGGCGCATCCGCATCGTCTCCCCCCGCCACGCCAAAAAAGGCGAGCACACCGCCCGCCAAATCCTCTACTGCGACCTTGCCGCCCCCTTTGCCGTGCGCGAAGCCGTCGCCAAACTGGTGCGCTGGCACGGGC
>CAUVGV010000055.1:0-12295 GCA_963551505.1 uncultured Kingella sp. | reverse complement strand
GATACCGCAAACACCTTGTGCAAAGCCGCGTCCGCGCTGAAAGAGCGCGGCGCAGAACGCGTATTGGCCTACGCCACCCACCCCGTATTCTCGGGCGCGGCGATTGAGCGTTTAAACTCATCCGATATTGACCAAGTGGTTGTAACCGACTCCATTCCGCTGTCTGCCGAGGCGCGCACGGGCAGCAAAATCCGCCAAGTGAGCATCGCGGGCTTGTTGGCAGAAACCATCCGCCGCATCAGCAATGAAGAATCGGTTTCGTATCTCTTTAATGAAGAATTGGTTCAACCAGGGTCGTTGTTTTTACCCAGTTGAGCAAACTATTGAGGCAGCCTGAAAACGATAATTAAGGCTTTCAGGCTGCCTTAATCTGTTAAGCCTGAACCTGTGCAAAGAGTAAATACAGGTTCTTAGGTTTAACCCACCGCAGAGTTGGTCGCAGCTCGGTAGCGGTTTTTCTTTTTAACTTTATTTTTAAAGGACTTACTATGTCTATTCAAATTCAAGCAACTGTTCGTGAAACGCAAGGTACGGGTGCGAGCCGCCGTCTGCGTAAAGAAGGTTTGGTGCCTGCCGTGGTTTACGGCTTGGGCGAAGCGCAAGCGATTGCGGTCGATCACAAACAAATGTTCTACGCGCTGGAAAAAGAATCGTTCTTTACTCAACTGTTGAAACTGAGCATCAACGGCAAAGAGCAAGACGTGATTGTGCGCGATTACCAAATGCACCCTGTTAAACGCCAAGTGCAACACATTGATTTCCAAGCGGTAAACGTAAATGAACCTTTGCGTATGCGCATCCCTGTGCACGTTGTGAACGCGGAAAAATCCAAAGCGGTGAAATTGCAAAGCGGCCGCGTGGCTTTGCTGACAACCGTGGTGGATGTGATTGTTGATCCGAAAAACATCCCTGCGGCGATTGAGCTGGACTGCGAAAACGTGGAGGCGGGCGGCATTTTGCACTTGTCTGATTTGACTTTGCCCGAGGGCGTGCAAAGCGTGGCTTTGAAACGCGGCAGCAACTTGGCGGTTGCCAATGTAAGCGGTAAAAAAGGCGCGTAATTAAACACTTTGCGCCATGCAATATAAAGGCAGTCTGAAAACGTAAAATGGCGTTTTCAGGCTGCCTTTTTGCGTATCTCAGTTATCAGCCATAATGTGCTGCGCTTAGTTTTCAGGCTGCACGGGAAAGGCAATCAATTTGCGCAACCGCCGCTGTTGTCGCCATACATTCCATGCGAGCAACACAAGAAACGGCTGGCACAGGGCAACGATAAGGTTTTGAGGCTGGCTGGTGTCAATGTGCTGATTGCCTTGCAGCGTGTTGGCGATTGCCCAGCCCCAAAGCCATACGGATGGCAGCGAAAAGGCGAGCACTATCAGCATGGCACTCACGCGTGGAATGGTGAAAGCGAGTTTGTAGCCGTGGCTGCCGAGCTTTTGCATTTTGAACAGCAGCAAAATGGAGAGGATAACCAGCAATGCCATGCCGCCGTTTATCAACACTTGTATCCAGCCAAAGGCAAATTCGGGCGAGATGGGCAAGCCGTCGTTAGGCGCGGGGGCGGCGGTGGGCAGCAGCGCGTTTTTGATGTTGAGCGCAACATTCCACAGCAAATCAAGCATCACAATCCATGCGGCTAGGCGTTTTATCATGTTTATTCCTGTTTCAGGCTGCCAAAGGGAGGGGCATTCTAGCATTGTTGCGGCGGGGAAAACAGGGTGAGGCAGCCTGAAACGGGGCGGATAGCGGGCGCAGGGCGAGTAAGCAAGCGCGGGCGAACCATTTTCAGGCTGCCTCTGGCAAGAAACCTATACGCCGCATGGGTTTATAGTCGTTCCACACAGTCTTATACAAGGCGGCGAGTCGCAGATAGTACAAGTAGTACAGCAAGACGAGCCAACGCTGTATAAGGCTGTGTGGAGCGACTATATATCGCCCTGCCCCATCCATTTACAGATGCAGGCAGCCTGAAACATCATTACAATAGCGTTTTTTCATTTTTAAGGATGACATCATGCCGTTTCGCCGCCGTAACCCCGAACAATCTTTGCCTGTTGATGATGAAAAATGGGCGCAAACCACGTTAAAAGATGTGCTGTTTGCGGCGTATCAAGAACAGCGTCGGGCGCGGCTATGGCGCAATATTTGGCGCGGCGTGTGGGTGTTGATTTTCTTGGCAATTTTGGCAGGCTCGCGCGGCAACAATGGCAACGCGCATCCCAACGGCGCGGCGAGCAAGTTTGCCAATATGCAAAAACCGCACACGGCGGTGGTGGCTTTGAAAGGCGTGATTGGCGGCAACGATGAGCACGACCAAGTGAAAATTCTGCGCGAGGGCATGGAAGCGGCGTATAAAAACGCCAATGTGAAAGCGATTTTGCTGCGCGCCAACAGCCCGGGTGGCTCGCCTGTGGTGTCTAATATTGCGTTTGAGGAAATTCGCCGCATGAAGCGTGAACACGCGAATATTCCTGTATATGTGGTGGCGGAAGATGTGTGCGCTTCGGGCTGCTACTACATCGCAGCGGCGGCGGATAAGATTTACGCCGACCCATCCAGCTTGGTAGGCAGCATTGGCGTGATTGGCAGCAGCTTTGATGTAACCGAGTTGATGCAAAAAATTGGCGTAAAACGGCGCGTGCGCATTGCGGGCGACAACAAGGGCATGGGCGACCCGTTTACGCCCGAATCGCCCGAGCAGCAAGCGATTTTCCAGCAGATGCTGGATCAAGTGCACGCTGAATTCATCAAATCGGTACGCGAGGGGCGCAACGGCAAATTGAACGAAAAAGCCTATCCCGATTTGTTTAGCGGGCGCGTGTTTACAGGCATTGAGGGCAAAAAAGCGGGCTTGGTCGACGATTGGGGCAATATTTACAGCGTGGCGCGGGATGTGGTGAAAGCCCCCGATTTGGTGGACTACACGCCTGAAAGCAATGACTTGGCTTCGCTGCTGCAACGCGGTTTGGGGGCGCAAGTGCAATCTAAACTGGAAGGGTTGTTGCAACAGGGGTGGTAAATAGGTTTTCAGGCTGCCTTGATACGCTCAAAGGCAGCCTGAAATGTATGTGCGAAGCAATGAAGTTTGCGCTTGTGTAGAACACGTTATCTGGATTGGGATGGCGTGTTTTTTGTTTTCAGGCTGCCTCAGGTATTTTCATCGCTAAGGCAGCCTGAAACCCGTTTTACAACACCTTCACAATACATTCGCACAGATAACGGATATTTGCTTCGGTAATCCCCGCCACGTTAATCCGCCCGCTGCGCACGGCGTAGATGGCGAATTCGTCGCGCAGTCTGTCCACCTGCTCGGCAGTCAAACCGCTAAACGAGAACATACCGTTTTGGCGCACGATAAAGCCAAAATCTTGTTTTGCGCCATATTCTTGCAGCAAGTCCACAAATTTTTGCCGCATGGCTTTGATGCGCGCGCGCATTTCGTCTAATTCGGCAATCCATTGCGCTTTGAGTTCCGCGTCTTGCAGCACCATCGCCACGGTTGTGCCGCCGTGCGATGCGGGGTTGGAATACAGCGTGCGAATGATGACTTTCACTTGGCTAAACGCGCGGGCGGCGGCTTCTTCGTTGTCGGCAACCAGCGTGAACGCGCCCACGCGCTCGTTGTACATGCCGAAATTTTTGGAATACGAGCTAGCAATCAGCACTTCGCGGTTGTGCTGCAAAAAGACGCGCAAGCCGTAGGCATCTTGTTCCAAGCCGTTGGCAAAGCCTTGATAGGCAAAGTCAAACAGCGGCAGCCAGCCTTTTTCGGCGGACATTTTTGCCAGCGTTGCCCATTGCTCGGGCGTGGGGTCTATGCCGGTGGGGTTGTGGCAGCAGCCGTGCAACAGCACCACATCGCCCGCTTGCGCTTGCGCCAAATCGGCCATCATGCCGTCCCAGTCTAGCCCGTGCGCGGCGGCGTCGTAGTAGCGATAGTCGCGGATGTTGATGCCCACGGCTTTGAAAATGGCGTTGTGGTTGGGCCATGTGGGCGCGGAAATCCACACGTTTTGCGCGGCGGTGTGGCGTTTGATAAATTCGGCGGCGATGCGCAATGCGCCTGTGCCGCCTAGGCTTTGCGCGGTTTTGGCGCGGCGGCTGGCGATGATTTCGTGGTCTGCGCCAAATAGCAGCTCTTGCGTGGCGGCGTTGTAGGCGGCTACGCCGTCGATGCCGAGGTAGTTTTTGCTGTTTTCGCTGGCGAGCAGGCGGGTTTCGGCGGCTTTGACGGCGCGGAGAATGGGGGTTTGCCCGTTGGCATCTTTGTACACGCCGATGCCGAGATTGACTTTTTCGGCACGGGTTTCGGCTTTGAAGGCTTCGCCTAAACCGAGAATGGGGTCGGCGGGAGCGGCGGGGATTGAGTCAAAAAACATGGTGGTTTCCTTTGTTTACGGGGTTGAGACGGGAAAATTATACGCTGGATTGGGGGTGCGGTGGGTGCGATGAGGCAGCCTGAAAATTGCGGGCTGCAATGATCATGACAATGAAGCCCAAACGAATTTGAGCAAAGCGGGGATGGAATGTGAACGGTGCACCGTTGCTGCTTTGTTTTAGGTGGCTTGGCGAAAGGGGGGAAATATGGTTTCAGGCTGCCTCTGCGGATGGGTATATCTAGGGCAGCCTGAAAATGGATGGGTGCGTGAACGCGGGCGCAAATGTTGGGCAGCCTGAAACGCTTATCCGCGCTTCTTACGGCTTGCTGGCAAGCCGTGCGCTGGCATGGTGGATGGGGGGGGAATGGGGGCGATACGCCATTGCGTGTCATAGCGAAATTTGTTTTCAGGCTGCCTTTGGCTGTAAACAAGGTTAGGCAGTCTGAAACGGCTTACCGCTGCACAAACCCATTTTCAGGCTGCCTTTGCTTGTAAGCTAACCATTTGGCGACGAGCCGTCGCCGTTCCATCGCGTAATCTGTTTTCAGGCTGCCTCTGGCTGTAATAGGATGAGACAGCCTGAAACGATACAACGCTACGCAAACCTGTTTTCAGGCTGCCTTTGATGCTGATTAGGCAGCCTGAAACCATGTGTAGCCGTGTAACCCCTTTTAGCTTCGCAACTCCGCTACGCTCCGCAGGCTGCCTCTGCATCCCGATGCGCCTGATGCCACGCCCTCGCCGTTTCAATATCCTGCGCAATTTGTGCTTGCAAATCGGCAATACTGTCAAACTTGGCTTCATCGCGCAGTTTGTGCAAAAAAGTTACTTGGATGCGCTCGCCGTATAGGCAGCCTGAAAAGTCCAAAAGATGCACTTCCAACTTGGCTTCGGGCGTGTGCGACACGGTGGGATTGGTGCCAAACGATGCCACGCCGTCGCATTCGCCAAAGCTGCCTGCCGCGCGCACCACAAACACGCCGCTCAATGGATAGCGATGCGCGGGCAAATGCACGTTTGCCGTGGGGCAGCCGATGGTGCGCCCCAGTTTTTTGCCGTGTTTAACGTGTCCGCTTAATGTGTAAGGATGCCCGAGCATTTGGTTAGCAGCGGCAACATCGCCCAATTGCAAGGCTTGGCGGATGGCAGTGCTGCTGGCGCGTTCGCCCGCAATCAAAATGCTGGGCGTGCGCTCGGTTTCAAAATCGCGTTGCGCGGCAAGCAGGGCAAAATCGCCGCCGCGCCCTTTGCCAAAGCGAAAATCGTCGCCAATCAGCAAATAGCGCGTGTTGAGCTGCTCGCGCAAAATGGTTTGGATAAATTGCTCGGCGGTTTGCGCGGCAAATTGCGAATTAAACCGCTGCACCCACACGCTGTTTACGCTGCCCGTTTGCTGCAAAAGCTGGATTTTGTCGCGCAGCGGCGTGATGCGTTGCGGCAGCGGGCGGTTGGCTTGGCGGCTAAAAAATTCGTTGGGCTGCGGTTCAAAAATCATGGCGACGCTGTGCAACTGGCGCGCTTGGGCTTCGCGGGCGAGGCGTTGCAAAATGTGGCGATGCCCTGTGTGCACGCCGTCAAAATTGCCGATGGTTACGGCGCTGGGCAGCAGCGGCGCGGGGAGTTGTTGTCCAAACCAAATGTTCATAGTTAATTTAGGTTAAAAAAAGGCAAGATTGTAAGATAGTTGGTGCGTTTTGTGGATGCTTGCTTACCAGTTTTCAGGTAAAATCACTCGCTTTTACGTTGCTTGTATTGGCTGGTTTTTATGATTTCAGAGATTTGCACCAACCTACATTTTCGCTGCGATGTGATTTACGAATATCGCCATATGTTCTTAACGGGGGCGGTTGCCACCGTGGTCATTACGGTGATTGCTACGTTGTTTGGCACCATTTTGGGCACGATTGGCGCGCTGATGCGGATTATGCGCTTTGAAAATGGCAATGTATTTATGCGCGCGTTTGCGTGGCTTTGTCGCACGATTTCTTGGCTTTATATAACGTTTTTCCGTGGCACACCGATGTATGTGCAGATTTTTATTTGGTATTTCGTGTGGTTTGTGGCGTTGGTGCATCCGCAGCACGGCTTGATTGTGAGCGGGTCAGAAGCGGTGGCGTTGCGCCGCGAATATGGCGCGTGGATTGCAGGCTGCTTGGCTTTAACGGCTAACACAGGCGCATACATCACCGAAATTTTCCGCGCAGGCATTCAATCCATTGATAAAGGGCAAATGGAAGCCGCCCGCTCATTGGGGCTCACTTACCCGCAAGCCATGCGCTTTATTATTCTGCCGCAAGCATTGCGCCGTATGCTGCCGCCTTTGGCAAACGAATTTATCACGCTGCTGAAAGACAGCTCGCTGCTGGCGATGATTGCCGTGCCCGAGTTGGCGTATGTGCAAAAAACCATTTCGGGGCGTTATTCCATTTATGAAGAGCCGCTGTACACCGTGGCATTGGTGTATTTGGCGATGACGATTTGCTTATCCACGTTCTTCTCTTGGCTGGAAAAACGGTTTAGCGCGGGGCATCGGAAATAGCATTGGGGCATTGCCCGCCACACCAAAGGCAGCCTGAAAACGGGGGTTACTCGTTTTCAGGCTGCCTTGTTTGTTGGGCGAATGTTTGGCATCTCGGCGGGCATTGCGATTGGCTTAATCCGCATCATCCGCATCATCCGCATGATGATGGCAACAATACAACAACCACCCTATTTAAGGCAGCCTGAAAACGCGTCAACTCCATTTTCAGGCTGCCTGACTATTCAGCCAAAAGAACTAGCCCGCCACAGTATAAATAGTTAATAAGCGTAAAACCCGCACAATATTTCTTAACAAAACCCAACAATTTAAGTAGAATAACATCCAACTACATATAAAGGTTAAGCTCACGAAGCGGGGCGGTGGCAACTAAGCAATTCGCACAACCCCTGTGATAAACCGCCAAAAAGGCAGCCTGAAAAAGCCGCCTACACAAGGAACCACACCATGAACGTAACCAGACGGCAGTTTTTCAAAGTAACTGCTGCGGGCGCAGGCGCAACCACCCTTGCCGCCGTGGGCTTAATGCCCACCAATGCGTTCGCAGAAGTTCGTCAATACAAGCTCACAGGCGCATCCCAAGCGCGCAACAACTGCACCTACTGCTCCGTAGGCTGCGGCACCATCCTATACAGCATGGGCGATGGCGCAAAAAACGCCAAGAAAAAAATCTTTCACATTGAAGGCGACCCAGACCATCCCGTGTCGCGCGGCTCGCTGTGCCCCAAAGGCGCATCGCTGATTGATTTTGTGAACAGCCCCAACCGCATCCAATACCCCGAAGTGCGCGAGCCGAACACCAACGAATGGAAGCGCATCTCGTGGGACGAAGCGCTCGACCGCATCGCACGGCTGGTTAAGGACGAGCGCGATGCCTCGTTCCAAGAGAAAAACGCGGCGGGCGTAACCGTAAACCGCACCGAAACCATCGGTTTTCTGGCGGCTTCCGCGTCGTCCAACGAAACGGGGATTCTGACCGTGAAATTCGTCCGCTCGCTCGGCATCGTTGCACTGGATACACAGGCGCGCGTGTGCCACGGGCCGACTGTGGCGGGGCTGGCACCCAGCTTCGGACGCGGTGCGATGACCAACACCTTTGTGGACATCCAAAACGCCGACTTCATCATGGTGATGGGCGGCAACGCGGCCGAAGCACACCCCGTGGGTTTCAAATGGGTGATTGAGGCAAAAAAACGCAAAGGAACGAAACTCTATGTCGTAGACCCGCGTTTCAACCGCACCGCCGCCGTATCCGATTTTTACGCGCCCATTCGCGCAGGTTCGGACATCGCCTTTTTGGGCGCGCTAATCAACTGGCTGATTGAGAACGATAAAATCCAGTGGGAATACGTCAAAAACTACACCAACGCCGCGTTCATCGTCCGCAGCGACTACGACTTTAACGACGGTCTGTTCTCCGGTGCGGTAGGGCAGCCTGAAAGCAACCGGCACGGCAGTTTCTACGACACCGAGAGCTGGCATTACGAGCTGGACGAGCAGGGATACGCCAAAACCGACCCCACGCTCCAAGACCCGCGCTGCGTGTTCCAACTGCTGAAAAAACACTATTCGCGCTATACGTTGGACATGATGAACACCATCTGCGGCACGTCCAAAGAAGATTTCCTGAAAGTGGCCGAAGCATGGGGCGAAATGTCCGCCCCCAATAAAGCGGGCACGATTCTCTACGCACTGGGCTGGACACAGCACACCAGCGGCGCACAAATCATCCGCACCATGGCGATGGTTCAGCTTCTGCTGGGCAACATGGGTATGCCCGGCGGCGGCATCAACGCGCTGCGCGGACACTCCAACATCCAAGGGCTGACCGATTTGGGTCTGCTGACGACCGCGCTGCCGGGCTACATCCCGCTGCCGAACGAGAAAAAACACCCCACCTTCCAAGACTATCTGGACAAAAACACCCCCAAAGCACTGCGCCCCAACCAGTTGAACTACTGGAAAAACACCCCCGCGTTTATGGTGAGCCTGCTCAAATGGATGTACGGCGACAACGCCACCGCCGAAAACGACTGGGCTTACGACTGGATGCCGAAGTACGAAAAAATGTACGACATCATGCAGATAACCGAGGACATATATCAGGGCAAAATGAAAGGGCTGCTGGTGCAGGGCTTCAACCTGCAAGGCTCGTTCCCCGATGCCCACCGCGTAACCGAAGCGTTGTCCAAACTCAAATTCATGGTGGTGATGGATCCGCTAAAAACCGAAACCGCATCGTTTTGGGAAAACAAAGACCCCGCCTTCCCCACCGACCCCGCCAAAATCGGCACAACCGTTTTCAGGCTGCCCACACCGTGTTTTGCCGAAGAAGAAGGCTCAATTACCAACTCATCGCGCTGGCTGCAATGGCACCACCCCGGTGCAGACCCCTACGGCGAATCGCTGCCCGATTTGGACATTTTGGGCGAGCTGCACCTGCGCCTCAAAGCCCTGTATGAAAAAGAAGGCGGCAAGTTTCCCGACCCCGTTACCAAAGTATCGTGGAAATACAAAAAACCCGGTGCGCCCAGCCCTTCCGAAATGGCCAAGGAATCCAACGGCTACGCGCTGGCGGATTTGAAGGACGCAAACGGCAACATCATCCGCAAAAAAGGCGAGCTTTTGGACGGCTTCTCCCAACTGCGCGACGACGGCACGACCGAGTGCGCCAACTGGGTATTCTCCGGTTCGTGGACGCAGGCGGGCAACATGATGGACAGGCGCGACAACACCGACAGCGGTTTGGGCAACACCCCGAACTGGGCGTTCTCGTGGCCGGCCAACCGCCGCATCCTCTACAACCGCGCCTCCTGCGACCCGAGCGGCAAACCGTGGGACGCAAACCGCACGCTGATTTACTGGAACGGCGAAAAATGGACGGGCGCGGATGTGCCGGACTACAAAGCGGACGAACCGCCCGAAAACGGCATGAACCCGTTTATCATGACCGAAGAAGGCGTATCGCGCCTGTTCTCGCAGCGCAAAACCGTGGACGGCCCCTTCCCCGAACACTACGAGCCTTTGGAATCGCCCATCGGCACCAACCCGCTGCACCCCAAAGTCGTGCGTTCGCCCGCGCTGCGCCTGTTCGACAGCGTGAAAGACCGTGTCGGCACGCACGAAGAATTTCCTTATGTAGCCACCACCTACCGCCTGACCGAACACTTCCAGTTCTGGACGAAGTCCGTAAAACTGCTGATGATCGGGCAGCCTGAACAGTTCTGCGAAATCAGCGAAGAGCTGGCCAAAGAAAAAGGCATCCAAAAGGGCGACTGGGTGAAAATCAGCAGCAAACGCGCATGGATTAAGGTGCGCGCCGTGGTAACCAAACGCGTGAAACCGCTAACCGTCAATGGAAAAACCGTACACCAAATCGGCATTCCGCTGCACGGCGGCTGGGAAAACGTGTCAGGCCGACAGCAGTATCTGGTGAACTCGCTGACCCCGTTTGTCGGCGACTGCAACACCGAAACGCCCGAATACAAAGCCTTCTTGGTTAATATAGAAAAAGCATAAGGAACAGGAACATGGCACTGCAATCATTGGACATCAAACGCCGTTCCGCCACGGCAGACGTTACCCCGCCCCCCGGGGTGCGCAAACCCATAGAAATCGCCAAGCTGATTGACGTAACCACCTGCATCGGCTGCAAAGCCTGCCAAATGGCGTGTTCCGAGTGGAACGACATCCGCGACGAAATCGGCATCAACCACGGTGTGTACGACAACCCGATTGATTTAACGTCAAAATCTTGGACGGTGATGCGCTTTGCCGAGCACGAAGAAAACGGCAAGCTAGAATGGCTGATCCGCAAAGACGGCTGTATGCACTGCGCCGACCCCGGCTGCCTGAAAGCCTGCCCATCGCCTGGCGCGATTATTCAATACGAGAACGGCATTGTGGATTTTCATCAAGAAAACTGCATTGGCTGCGGCTATTGCATTGCAGGCTGCCCGTTCAACATTCCGCGCATGGATAAAAAGGAAAACAAGGTTTACAAATGCACCTTGTGTTCCGACCGCGTGGCGGTGGGGCAAGAGCCCGCTTGCGTGAAAACCTGCCCCACAGGCGCGATTCAGTTTGGTAGCAAGGAAGACATGAAACTGCTGGCTGCCGAGCGCATCAAAGATTTGAACCATCGCGGCTACAAAAATGCGGGGCTATACGACCCGCAAGGCGTGGGTGGCACGCATGTGATGTATGTGTTGCACCATGCCGACCGCCCCACCTTGTATAAAGGGCTGCCTGAAAATCCACACATCAGCGCAACCGTTAAGTTGTGGAAAGGCTTGCTCAAACCATTGGCAACCTTCGGCATCGCCGCCGCCGTAGCAACGGGCTGGCTGCACTACATCACAGTGGGCCCCAACAAAGCCGAAGAAGAAGCCCCCGAAGTCATCGGCAAAGAGGGCGACATCTTGAAACGTGAGGAGGACGCATAATGAAAAAAGAACGCTTAATCCAACGCTACAAACGCGCCGAGCGCTTTAACCACTGGGTGGTGGCGGGTTGCTTTGTGTTGCTTGCCATCTCGGGCTTGGCGTTTTTTTACCCCGCGTTTTTCTGGCTCACGGGCGTTTTCGGCACGCCGCAGCTGGCGCGCATGGTGCATCCGATTATCGGCGTGGTGATGTTTCTGGGCTTTTTCCGCCAGTTTTTGCGCTATTGGAAACACAACTTCATCAACAAGGAAGATGTGAAATGGATGATGGCGGTGCCGCAAGTGCTCAATGGGCATGAAGTGGGCGATGTGGGCAAATACAACGGCGGGCAAAAAGGCATGTTTTGGCTGATGACGGGCTGCATGCTGGTGCTGGGCATCACAGGCATCATCGCTTGGCGGCAGTATTTCTCGGGCTATTTTGCCATTGATACCGTGCGCCTTGCCCTGCTGCTGCACGCATGGGCGGCGACCATTCTGATTGCGGGCATCATCGTGCACGTTTACGCCGCCATTTGGATACGCGGCACGGTTCGCGCCATGACTGAGGGCGTGGTTACGCAGACTTGGGCGAAAAAACACCACCCCAAATGGTATCGTGAAGTGATGGCAAACGCGCATGAAACGACTAACGGCGAGAGCAATGGCGACAACGGCGGCAGCGCAGGCGGCAATGCGACCGATTTGAAGCAGCCTGAAAACGCCAACGAGCTGCCCGCTGCGCCTGCGGTGGGGGAACAGCCACAAGCATAATCAAGCGTGTAGGCGTTTCACCATATTAAGACAAGAAAGGCAGCCTGAAAACTGGTTTACGCGGGTTTCAGGCTGCCTTTGTTTTGATAGAATGAAACCTTTGCAAAACCCCTAACAACAGACTGAAACCTAAAATGGAGCGGCGACGGCTCGTCGCCAACACTTATTAAACATAGC
>CAUVGV010000054.1:0-12308 GCA_963551505.1 uncultured Kingella sp. | reverse complement strand
GCAACCAGTTCCAGCATTATAGGTTGCAGCAGAATCATCATGCAGCCTGAAAGGCAAGCCTATTATTTGCAAAGCATAAGCGGCTTTAAACGCGTTGTCATCACACCGCAAGGCATAGAAACGCTGCCGCTGCCCTCGTTGGAGGAACATGATTATCAACGCGAATGCGATTGTTATTACAGGAAATATTAGGCAGCCTGAAACCTGCTGCAAATTCAATTTGCCCAATATCAATCCCTAAAAGGCAGCCTGAAAAACCCCAACCCCATTTTCAGGCTGCCTTATTGCGCTATTTCACCTCATCCCGCCGATTAAAACACCGCGCCGTATAAGTCCCATCCAAATGCTTTTTGCCGCCGTAAATGGGAAAGGTGGCGACTTCGCCGTAATGCTCAATAGCAGGCAGCGCATCTAACGCCGCCATATCCGCCGCGCTGATTGCAAAATCCACAGCTGCGTTTTCGCGCATCTTGGCGGGGTTGGCGGTTTTGGGCAGGGCAATTAAGCCATGCTGCAAGCAATAGCGGATGCACAGTTGCGCAACAGACACGCCGTAATGCGCGGCAATCTTGGCAAGCGCGGGATTGCGCAGCATCACGCCTTGTTCGTTGCCGTAATCTTGTGCGGTGTCAATATGGCGATAGCCTGCGGCTAAGGCAGCCTGAACGGCTTGGCTGGCATCGGCGTTGTCAATCATCCATGTGCCAAAGCCCAGTTGCGGAATGCTTGTGCCGTTGGCAAGGGTTAATGTTTGCGTGAGTGCACTCATTTTTTGCTCCTTATTTGGGGGCTGAAAAACAAAAAAACCTGTATCCAATATTATGAATACAGGTTCTTATAATCTGCAACCCAGCGCGATTATTTCCCTTCTTCGCTATCCAAAAAACTTTTCAGCTTGTCGGAGCGGGTGGGGTGGCGCAGCTTGCGCAATGCTTTGGCTTCAATTTGGCGAATGCGCTCGCGCGTAACGTCAAACTGTTTGCCCACTTCTTCTAGCGTGTGGTCGGTGTTCATGTCAATGCCAAAACGCATCCGCAGCACTTTTGCCTCGCGCGGCGTGAGGCTTTCCAACACATCGGCGGTTACTTCGCGCAGGCTGGAATACATTGCCGCTTCGGCAGGCGCAACGTTGTTCACGTCTTCAATAAAGTCGCCCAAGTGGCTGTCGTCGTCATCGCCAATGGGGGATTCCATAGAAATCGGCTCTTTGGCGATTTTCATGATTTTGCGGATTTTGTCTTCGGGCATTTCCATCAATTCCGCCAGTTTGGCAGAATCGGGGTCCTCGCCTGTTTCTTGCAGATATTGACGCGAAATGCGGTTCATTTTGTTAATGGTTTCAATCATGTGAACCGGGATGCGGATGGTGCGCGCTTGGTCGGCAATAGAGCGCGTAATCGCTTGGCGAATCCACCATGTTGCATAGGTTGAAAATTTATAACCACGGCGATATTCAAATTTATCCACCGCTTTCATCAAGCCAATATTGCCTTCCTGAATCAAATCAAGGAACTGCAAGCCGCGGTTGGTGTATTTTTTGGCGATGGAAATCACCAAGCGCAAGTTTGCCTGAATCATTTTTTGCTTGGCGGCGGCGGTTTCTTTTTCGCTTTTCACCATGTTTTTGCTGATGTCTTTCAGCTCGGCGATGGATACGCGCGCGTGTTGTTCCAGCTCGGCCATTTCGGTTTGTTTTTCCAAAATGGCGTGGCGGAAGCGGTCTAGCGTTTCGCTCCATGCGCGTTTTTTGGCGATTTCTTCTTCAATCCAGTCCAAATTGGTAGCATTGGGCAGGAAGTTGGCGATGAAATAGTCTCTATCCATGTTCACGCGGTCTAGGCAGATGTCGCGGATTTCGCGTTCTAGCCTGCGGATTTTTTCCACGCGCGAGCGCAGGCTGTCGCTCAATTTTTCAATTTGGCGGGTGGAAAAGCGCACTTCCAGCAATTTGTTGGCGATGTTGCCGCGATGTTCTAGGTATTTCGCGCTGCTGCTGCCGCTTTTGTCTAACGCGCGAATCATCAGGTTATAGCTTTTTTCAATTTGTTTGAAGTGGTCTAAAACTTGGGCTTTGAGTTCTTCCAAGTTTTGGCTTTCCATCGCTGCGCTGTCGCTTTCGCCGTCGTCTTCATCATCGCTGCTTTCTTCGCTGTCGCTGTCATCGGATGAATCGTCGCTGGCGGCTTGATGGCTGTTCAGGCTGCTTTCCAGATGCCCTAAGCCCAGTTCGTTGAGCAAGACTTCGTTGGGGTCGATGATGGCTTCCACCACTTCGTCCACTTTGATTTCGTCTTTTTTGATTTGGTTGATTAAATCTAAAATTTCGCCAATGGAACCGGGGCAGGCTGAAATGGCTTGAATCATGTTTTTCAATGCGTTTTCAATTTCTTTGGCGATTTTGATTTCGTCTTCGCGGGTGAGCAAATCCACTTGCCCCATTTCGCGCATATACATGCGCACGGGGTCGGTGGTGCGTCCAAATTCGGAATCGGCTTGCGAGAGCGCGGCTTCGGCTTCGGCAACGGCATCTTCGTCGGTGATGGCGGTGCTGTTGTCGTTCATTAGCAGGCTGTCGGCATCGGGGGCTTCTTCGGTTACTTGGATGCCCAAGCCTTGAATCATGTTGACGATGTTGTCAATCTGCTCGGCATCAGACATATCGTCGGGCAGGGCATCGTTGATTTCGGCGTAGGTGATGTAGCCGCGCTCTTTGCCTTGGATGATGAGGCGGCGCAGGCGTTCGCGCTGCTCTTCGGGGGTGAGCGGGCGGTTGTCGTTGTTTACGGCTTCTTCGTTTTCTTGCTCGGTGATTTGGTTTTCAGACATAGGAGGCACTCGGTAGATAATGGTGATTGATCCGCGTATTTTTTAGGCTGTTCTGCTTTGATGTGGCGCAGAGATTGGGAACGGCTGGATGGTTTAACCTGCAATAGCACGCGATGGCTTTCAGGCGCAAAGTTTCTCGGATATGGTGGTTGGGGCTTGGAATTGCAAGGGCAGCCTGAAAAAGGATTGGGATTTCAGGCTGCGGTTATGGGGATGTTGCTGCGGCTTGTTGCTTTGGTGTAACAAGCGTGGCGTGTTTTTCAGGCTGCCTTGGGCTGCGCGGCTGCGTTATGCCTAGGGGCTTTAATCGGCAGCCTGAAAATTTCCTGCTTGGGTAAACGCAGAAACCTTTTGACGCTGGTTGTCCAAATCATCAAAAGGCTTGGGTTTAAACACACATGTTTTGTTCGCAACGAAATGCAAGCTGGGTTGCGATAAAACATGGGTTAAGCAGAAGGAATTTATTTGCCGTTGGCAAAGTATTTGGCTTCAATCTCGGCATATTTGCCGCTGGCGCGCACTTTGGCAAGCGAGTCGTTAAGCAGTGCTAGGGTTTGGACATCGTCTTTGCGAACCGCCATGCCGTAGTGTTCGGCGGGGAAGTCGGGCAGGGCGACCATTTTGAAGCCTTTGCTGCTGTTGTTTTTAATGTAGTGGGCGACAACGGCGTTGTCCAAAATGCCTGCGTCCACGCCGCCGTTTTCCACTTCTTTGGTGAGCAAGCCTACGTTGTCAAAGCGGACCACTTGCTCGCTGGTCGGCCCGAAGATTTTTTGCGCGGCGTAATCGCCTGTGTAGCCCGTTACCACGCCGATTTTGTGCAGTTTTTTCAAATCTTCCACCTTGGCCACATTTTTGCTGGGCGGCACCAAAACCACTTGGGTGATTTGGTAATAAGGTTCGCTAAACGCCATGGTGGCTTTGCGTTCGTCGGTGATGGTGATGCCTGACACCAACACATCGGCGTCGCCGTTGCTTAACGCGGGGAATAGGCTTTCCCACGGCTGGTCTTTGTATTCCACTTTGAAATTGCCCGCTTCGCCCATGGCGTTAATCAGGTCAATATCAAAGCCTGTTACTTTTTTGTTTTCGTCCAGCGATTCAAACGGGGCGAATGTGGCATTGCCCGCCACGCGCAGCACTCTGCCGTTGCCATCGGCTGTGCCTGATGCGCCTGATGCGGCGGCGGGTGCGGGATGGGATGCGCTGTGGTTAGCGGGGGCGTTGCTTTGCCCGCCGCAAGCGGCAAGCGATAGGGTTAGGCATGAGAAAGCGGCAGACAGCCATGTTTTTGTGGTCATTGGTTAAGCATTCCTGTAAGCGTTGATGGCGGGAAAACAATTGGCGGATTTTACCTGATGTTTGGGGCGTAATGTAAGCGTTTTTTTAAGTTTTGTTAGCATCTTGCCGCGTGGCTTAACTTTTGCTGCGGCGTGCTGTTTTGCAAAGGTTTTGCGCGGCCATAAGGCAGCCTGAAAAGTTGCAGCGAGGCTAAAAGAAAAACCGCTTTTCGTGGCATGAAAAGCGGTTTGGCTGCCGTTAAAACGCTTATTTTTTGGCAGGTTGTTGCGCTTGTTGCATTTGTTGTTGCATTTGCTGCATTTGTTTGGCTTGTGCTTCTTGGGCGCGTTTCACCAATTTGTCGCCTTCGCCTTTTTGCACTTTGTTCACTTTGATGTCAAACACCAGCACCGAGTTGGCAGGGATGCCGCCTTGACCGCGCTCGCCGTAAGCGAGTTTGGCGGGGATGTAAAGCGTGTATTCGCCGCCTTCTTTCATCAGCTGCAAGCCTTCCACCCAGCCTTGGATAACTGCGCCATCCACCACGGGCATATCCGCTGGTTGATTGTTGTGGTTTTTGGTGCTGTCAAATACTGTGCCATCGGTGAGGCGGCCTTCGTATTCCACGGTTACCAAATCGCCTTTGGCAACTTGCGCGCCTGTGCCTTCTTTGGTCACTTTGTATTGCAAGCCTGATTCGGTAGTTTTTACGCCTTCTTTGGCTTTGTTATCGGCTAGGTATTTTTCGCCTACGGCTGCGGTTTCGCTGGCTTGTTTTTTAGCAAATTCGTCCATTTTCTTTTGCACGCCTGCGATGGCGGTTTGGATTTGCTGCTCGTTTAATTGCGATGGCGTGCCTGCCATTTGGTCGTTCATGCCTTTAATCAGCGCATCGGTGTCCACTTCAACGCCGCTTTTTTTCAGCGTACCCAGTTGCGCGCTCATGGCAAATTGGTAGCCCAGCAAGTAGCCCAGCTGTTTGCTTTCGGTTTCTAAGCCGGCAACGGGCGCGGCAGAAGCGGGCGCAGATACTGCACCTGATGCGGATGACGCTGCGGCGGGGGCGGCTGCGCCTGATGCGGCTTTGGGTTGCCCTGCGTTTTGGTTGCAGGCGGTCAAAGCGAGCGAAGCGGCGATGATGCTTAAAACAAGAGCGTGTTTTTTCATTTGTGTTGCCTTTTTTGCTTGGATTGAAAGGGCGCGATTATAGCGGTTTTTTATTTGTTGGCACATTCGTTTATAATGGTCTTTTCGTTTGCTTAACATTTTTATTAACAATGGATAACATGATAACCATCACGGCATGGCGACCAGAAGACGCACCGTGGCATCCTAACTATGGCAAAAAAAATACGCCCAATTTGTTTAACGAAGCCCAAGGCAGCCTGAAAACGGTGCGCGATGTATTGCGCTTTGCTGTTAGCCGCTTTAACGAAGCGGGTTTATTTTTTGGGCATGGCAGCGACAACGCGCACGATGAGGCGGCGTATTTGATTTTGCACACGCTGCATTTGCCGCTGGATACGCTGGAACCTTATTTGGACGCGGTGCTGCTGCCGAGCGAGCGCGAAGCGGTGCTGGCTTTGGTGCAGCGGCGTGTGGAAGAGCGCGTGCCTGTGGCGTATCTCACCCATCAGGCTTGGCAGGGCGAATATGATTTTTATGTGGACGAGCGCGTGATTGTGCCGCGCTCGTTTGTGTATGAACTCTTGGGCGAGCCACTTGCGCCGTGGATTGAACACCCCGAGCTGGTGCATCGCGCGCTGGATTTGTGCACAGGCAGCGGCTGCTTGGCGATTCAAATGGCCGACCATTACCCCGCCGCGCAAGTGGACGCGGTGGACATCAGCCTAGACGCGCTGGAAGTGGCGGCGGTTAACGTGGAAGATTATGGGCTGCAAGAGCGCGTGAACCTAATCCACACCGATTTGTTTGAAGGCTTGGAAGGCACATACGATTTGATTGTGTCCAACCCGCCGTATGTGGATGCCGAGAGCGTGGCGACATTGCCCGACGAATATCTGCACGAGCCTGAATTGGCGTTGGGCAGCGGCGAAGACGGCTTGGATGCCACGCGCGAGATTTTGCTGCACGCGGCGAAGTTCCTCAACCCCAAAGGCGTGTTGCTGGTGGAAATTGGGCATAACCGCGACGCGCTGGAAGCGGCGTATCCCGAGCTGCCGTTTATGTGGCTGGAAACCAGCGGTGGCGATGGGTTTGTGTTTTTACTCACGCGCGAGCAGCTTTTGGGCGGGGCGTAGCGCGATAGGCAGCCTGAAAATCATTTGCCAGCGCACGGCTTGCTAGCAAGCCGTAGGGAACGCGGGGCAAACTTTTCAGGCTGCCCATTGTCTGCGCCCGCGTTTGGGCAGCGCATTTTCAGGCTGCCTAAATGGTAGAAACAAACCCTGTATCCATTCACCTTTGCCACAACTTTATTTTTCACTCCATAGGCATTTTTTACCCATAGGCAGCCTGAAAATAGATTTTTAGGTTTTCAGGCTGCCTTACAATCTCACCCACAAAACCATGAAACAAGCCAAACAATTCCCCTTTCTTGCCATCCAAAAACAACGCTTTGCCTTCGCCTTTGCCAACCAAAGCAGCGAGCGCAATTTGCCCAGCGAGCACCAGTTTTACCAATGGATTTGGCACGCGCTGAAAAACGAATACCGCCGCGCTGAAATCTCGTTGCTGCTGCTAGATGAAGCCGATGCCCGCGCCTACAACCGCGACTATCGCCAAAAAGACTACGCCACCAATGTGTTGAGCTTTGCGCTCAACGAGGGCGAAATGATGCTGCCCGCGCAAGATGATACGCTGCGCGGCGATTTGATTATCTGCCCGCAAGTGGTGCGCCGCGAAGCCACCGAGCAAGGCAAGCTGCTGGCGCATCATTACGCGCATTTGGTGCTGCATGGCACGTTGCATTTGATGGGCTACGACCACATCAACGACGACGAAGCCGAGGAAATGGAAGCGTTGGAAACCCGATTGCTGGCGCAGTTGGGCATTGCCAATCCGTATGAATAAATAGGCAGAATAGGCAGCCTGAAAGCCGTTTAGCCAAGCCAAAATGCCAATTTCGCCCTAGCCGCCCCCAGAGGCAGCCTGAAAACCCAATCTACAAGGAAACCCCATGACTTACCTACGCCCCGTAGCCCTGCGCCGCGCCAGCGTGCCCACGCCGCACCCCACCGCCCAATATTGGAGCAAATGCCAGGTGGAAGGCTTGTTTAACCAGCCTTTCTTGGAACTCGTTTTTCAGGCTGCCCAAGTGCACCGCGAGCATTTTGACCCCCGCGCCGTGCAGCTATCCACCTTGTTATCGGTGAAAACAGGCGGCTGCACCGAAGATTGCGAATACTGCCCGCAATCCGCGCACTACCACACAGGCGTAGAAAAAACAGGCTTGATGAATGTGGACGACGTGGTTGCCTTGGCTCAAATCGCCAAAAAACGCGGCGCAAGCCGCTTTTGCATGGGCGCGGCATGGCGCAGCCCCAAGCCCGAAGACATCCCCCAGCTTGCTAATATGGTTCGCGCCGTGAAAGCCATAGGGCTGGAAACCTGCGGCACATTCGGCTTGCTGGATGAAGGCATGGCGCAAAGCCTGCACGAAGCGGGGCTGGATTACTACAACCACAATCTCGACACCGACCCCAGCCGCTACAACGACATCATCCACACCCGCCGCCACGAAGACCGCATGGACACGCTGGGCAAGGTGCGCGAAGCGGGGCTCAAAATTTGCTGCGGCGGCATCGTAGGCATGAACGAAACCCGCGCCGAACGCGCAGGTTTAATCGCCAGCCTTGCCAATTTAGACCCGCAGCCTGAAAGCGTGCCGATTAACCAGCTCATCAAAATAGACGGCACGCCGCTTGCCGATGTGCCCGATTTGGATTGGACAGAATTTGTGCGCACCATCGCCGTGGCGCGGATTACCATGCCGCAAAGCTATGTGCGCCTATCCGCAGGGCGCGCCGATATGCCCGAAGCTATGCAAGCAATGTGCTTTATGGCGGGCGCCAATTCCATTTTCTATGGCGACACCTTGCTCACCTCGCCCAACCCTGAAGAAAGCGGCGACCGCGCCTTGCTCACCAAGTTGGATTTGTATCCGCTGGGCAGCGACGAGGAAAGCGAAGCCACAAGGCAGCCTGAAAACGAGCAGGGCGGCTGTGGCTGCGGCTGCGCTTGTGCGGGGAATCAATAGGCAGCCTGAAAATATAGGCAGCCTGAAACCTAAAATGGAGCGGCGGCGGCTCGCCGCCAAATGGCTGATAAAACAGAGCATGGCGAGTTTGCCAAGATGTCGGTGAGCCGCCGCGCCATCGGTGGCAGGTTTTGCAAAGATTTCAGCCTGAAATAACGTAGGCAAACCAGAAAGCCGCCAACCCGAATTGCATTCGCGCAGGCAACCGCATGGATGCTTTTCAGGCTGCCTTTGAAGTAAGCGGCGATGGCGCGGCTTGCCATGCGCCGTTTAACCAAGCCCCAAGCAGCGCAGTTTGAACCGCCCCTTGCATGCACGTTATTTTCAGGCTGCCGCAACGTTCAGCAAACGCCCCAACACCCCAACACCCCAACGGAGTAACCCATGCCCGCTCTCTACGACCTCGCCGCCCTGCAAGACGCCTTCAAGCGCAAAGCCAAGCTCAAATACGTCTTCTTCTGGGGGCACACGCCCAAGCAACAAGGCATCGCCGACAAAGCCGTGTTCAGCCAATGGTATCCCGCCCCGTTTGAACTGGACGGCGCACGCTACGCCACCGCCGAACACTACATGATGGCAGAAAAAGCCCGCCTATTCGGCGCAGACGACATCCGCCGCCAAATCCTGCAAGCAAACAGCCCGGGGCAAGCCAAAGCCCTCGGGCGGCAAATCATCGGCTTTAAAGACGAGGTTTGGAACGCCTATCGTTTTGACATCGTGTGCCAAGCCAACCACGCCAAAGTTTCGCAACACGCCGATTTAAAAGTCTTTTTGCTGCAAACGGGTGAGCGTATTCTCGTGGAAGCCAGCCCCGTAGACAGCATTTGGGGCATCGGCTTGGCGCAAGACGACCCCCGTGCCGAAAATCCGCTGCAATGGCAAGGTTTAAACCTGCTCGGATTTGCGCTGATGACAGTGCGCGACCAATTACAGGCAGCCTGAAAACGCAAATAGGCAGCCTGAAACCCCTAACCAACCCCAATCCCACAAACATTATGGACGACACATCTCACCAACCCACTTTGTTTAACCGCCTGTTCCACCGCGTTTCAGGCAGCCAACACATCCCCGAAACCGCCGCCCAATGGCTGGATTTGCTGCGCCAAGCCAAAGCCCAAGCGCAAAACAGCCTAGACGGCGACACCCTCTCGCGCCTAGAAAACTTGTTCAAATTCAGCCAACTATCCGTGCGCGATGCCATGATGACCCGCGCCCAAATGGACGTTATCAAAACCACCGACAGCATAGACCGCATCATCGCCTATGCCGTGGACACCGCCCATTCGCGCTTTCCCGTGATAGAAGAAGACAAAGACCACATCATCGGCATCCTGCACGCCAAAGACCTGCTCAAATGCACGCTCAACCCCGAGCAATTCAAGCTGGAGCACATTCTGCGCCCCGCCGTGTTTGTGCCCGAGAGCAAATCGCTCAACAGCCTGCTCAAAGACTTCCAAACCCAGCATAACCACATGGCGATTGTGGTGGACGAATACGGCGGCATCTCGGGCTTGGTAACGTTTGAAGACGTGATTGAACAGATTGTGGGCAAGATTGAAGACGAGTTTGACGAAGACGACAGCGCGGACAACATCTTCCCCGTTTCCGCCGAGCGTTGGCGCATCAAAGCCACCACCGAAATCGCCGCCATCAACGAATACTTCGGAACGGATTTCAGCGATGAAGAAGCCGACACCATCGGCGGCTTAGTCATCCACGAACTGGGGCATCTGCCCGTGCGCGGTGAAAAAGTGCAACTGGGCGATTTGCTGTTTAACGTTGCCCGCGCCGACAACCGCCGCTTGCACACGCTGATGGCAACGCGCCCCGGCCCAAAAACCGAATAGCCCGCGCAATAACAGGGCAGCCTGAAACCTACTTTCAGGCTGCCTTATCCACCCAATCACAATCCCAAAGGCAGCCTTGCCTCTTTGTCCAAATCTTTGATTTGGGCAACAAAGGGGCATACCGCAGCGCAACGCGCAAGGTTGAAACCACAATTTAACGAAGTTCCAATAATTATGACCGACCCCCACGCTCCAACCAGCAAATTCCTCAGCTACATCCTACGCCACCACCCCGAAAGCATCGACATCACGCTAGACAGCCAAGGCTGGGTAAACATCGACACCCTGCTCGCCCAAGCCACCCAGCACAACCGCCCCATCAGCCGCGAACAACTGCTAGACATCGTCGCCACCAACCCCAAAAAACGCTTTACCCTATCCGCAGACGGCAGCCAAATCCGCGCCGCGCAAGGGCACAGCACCGCCCAAGTTGCCATCGCGCACAGCCCCGTGCAGCCGCCCGACACGCTGTACCACGGCACCGCCACCCGCTTTCTAGACAGCATCCTCGGCCAAGGCTTAATCGCAGGCAGCCGCCACCATGTGCATCTCTCCGCCGACATCCCCACCGCACAAAAAGTCGGACAACGGCACGGCAAACCCATCGTGCTGCGTATCAACGCCGCCGCCATGCACGCCGCAGGGCACGCCTTCTATTTAAGCGACAACCAAGTCTGGCTCACCGACCACGTTCCCGCGCAATACATCAGCGAAGAGTAGGCAGCCTGAAACCTTTGTAAAACCCATGAGGCAGCCTGAAAAACAAGAAATGCCGTCATTTCCGCGTAGGAATGACGACATCTTGGGATTTGTAAAAGGTTCAGCCCAAAAACACACGCAGCCAATCATCCGCCAGAACACGCGTCTTGCCACGTACCACGCCCAAGCAGCCCAACCATCGCCGTCCATCCCAAAGGCAGCCTGAAAACCACCCAAGCCCACCATGACCCACATCAACGACCTAATCAACCGCATCGGCAAAAACCTAAAACACCAACTCAAATGGGCACGCCGCCACAACCTAGAAGCATGGCGCATCTACGACCGCGACATCCCCCAATACCCCTTCGCCATCGACGTATACCGCGACCACATCCACCTGCAAGAATACGACACAGGCTGGCAGCAAACCCCCGCCGAGCGCAAAGCATGGCTGCTGGAAATCCTAGAAGCCATAGAACACATCACAGGCTTCCCCCAGCAAAACATCCATCTCAAACAACGCGCCCGCCAAAAAGGCACCGCCCAATACCAAAAAACAGGCAAAACAGGCGAAGACTTCATCATCCAAGAAAACGGGCGGCAATTCTGGGTAAACCTAGACAAATACCTAGACACAGGGCTATTTCTAGACCACCGCAACACCCGCCAAAAAGTCGGCAGTATCGCCGCAGGCAAACGCTTTCTCAACCTATTTTCCTACACAGGCAGCTTCACCGTTTACGCAGCCACAGGCGGCGCCATCAGCAGCGAAACCGTTGATTTATCCAATACTTATTTAGAATGGGCAGCACGCAACTTCCAGCTCAACCACATAGATTTAAGCCAACATCAAATCATCCGCGCCGACGTATTCCAATACCTGCAACAAGCCGCGCAACAAGGCAAACAATTTGACCTGATTGTTTTAGACCCGCCCAGCTTTTCCAACAGCAAAAAAATGCAAGACACGCTAGACATCCAGCGCGACCAAGCCACGCTGATTAACGGCGCAATGGCATTGCTCGCCCCCAGTGGCACGCTTTATTTTTCCAACAACCTACGCAGCTTTGAACTCAGCCCCGCGCTTGCCGAACGCTACGCCATCAAAAACATCAGCCACCAATCCATCCCCGAAGATTTTCGCAACAAAAAAATCCACCAATGCTGGGAGATTCGGCACAAATGATTTTCAGGCTGCCTTAAACGCCTATTCGTGCCAACGCAAAGGCAGCCTGAAAACCTCATCCACCCCCATTTTCAGGCTGCCCCAACGCCCGAAATCAGTTAAAATGCGCCCCATTTCAAACAACCTAACACCCCAAAAACAAATGAAAAACCCCATCCTACTCGCCCTAATCAGCCTAGCTCCATTGGCGCACGCTCAAACCGAAATCCCCCTGCTGCCCACCAACGAACTACTCGCCCAAACCGAA
>CAUVGV010000053.1:0-12389 GCA_963551505.1 uncultured Kingella sp. | reverse complement strand
AGCCCCGGATTGTGATTCCGGTTGTCGTGGGTTCGAGCCCCATCAGCCACCCCATTATCTTAGACCGCATTGTTTGATGCGGTTTTTTTGTATTTGTCGTTTCAGGCTGAAACCTTTGTAAAACCTAAAACGCCACAAGAAATAGTAACGTCCGTCATTCCCGCGTAGGCGGGAATCTTGATTGAACTAACGCAATGGGTTGTTTTTGCATACATTTATGAATGTTTGGCAAGATTCTCGCCTACGCGGGAATGACGGCATTTTTGAATTTTTCAGGCTGCTGCTAGGGTTTTGCAAAGTTTTCAGGCTGCCTTAAAAGGATAAGTTATGCTCACATCGCGCCATTGTGATTTGTTTAATCGCCCGTTTTTCCAATTTGCGCAGTTGAAAAAATACGCGCCCGAAACCATCCCGCAGCTGAAAGCGAACTACAAGGCGGCGTGGCAGGATTGGCAAAGCGTAATCGGGCAGGTGGCACAGCGGCTGGCGCGGGATAATCCGCAGTTTGCGCCGCCGCATATTGAGCGTTGGTGCAACGGCTGGCAGGTGCGGGCGCATTTTTTTGCGTTTTTTAAATACGCCAAGCACGCCAACGATGCGGCGATTTTGTCTATTTTGCTTAACCGCCGCCGTTTAACCGTGTCGCTGGATTGGCATTGCTACAAGGCGGATCGCTCCACCATTGCGCTGCCGCAATACAATCAATGGCTGAATGGTTTGGATGCGGGCGCGTTTGGCGATTTTGATGTGTGGCATGGCAGCGAGAATGAGTATGCCGACTATGCGCCGCTCAATAGGCAGTCTGAAAATGCTTTGATGCTGCGCGATGCGGATGATTTTTTCTGCATCGGCAAGCACGTTGAGCGCGATGATTTGGACGGCGTGGATAGTGTGGCTTGGATTGTGGCGCAGGTGCAGGCGTTGGTGCCGTTGTATGAGAAATGTTTTGAGTGAGCGGTTTCAGGCTGCCTATCAGCGATTCAATAGGCAGTCTGAAAATGCTTTGATGCTGCGCGATGCGGATGATTTTTTCTGCATCGGCAAGCACGTTGAGCGCGATGATTTGGACGGCGTGGATAGTGTGGCTTGGATTGTGGCGCAGGTGCAGGCGTTGGTGCCGTTGTATGAGAAATGTTTTGAGTGAGCGGTTTCAGGCTGCCTATCAGCGATGTTGAGGCAGCCTGAAACTTAAAATGGAACGGCGATGGCTTGTCGCCGAAGGGTGTATTCAATAGGGTTTGACTGTTTGACAAGCTGTCGGCGAGCCGCCGACGTTCCATTGAGTGCAGCCTGAAACGCGCTTTGCTCATTTTCAGGCTGCCTCAATCCGCAATGATGGGGCAGCCTGAAACACAAAAAGCGTTATAATCCAACCCATTATTCAAACTGATATTCAAGGAATAAACCATGCCGCAATCTGCCCATATTCTTTGCCGTGAATTGTCGCTGCTGGCGTTTAATCGTCGCGTGTTGGCGCAAGCGCAAGACCCGCGCGTGCCGCTGTTGGAGCGGCTGCGTTTTTTGTGCATCGTGTCGTCTAATTTGGATGAGTTTTTTGAAGTGCGCATGGCGTATTTGCGTCGCGAGCAACGCGCCAACCCCACGCAAGTGTTCCAATCGGGGCAAACGCCCAGCGAAACCATCGCGCTGGTGGCGCAAGAAGCGCACAAGATTATTGAAGAGCAATATCAAATATTTAACCAAGAATTGCTGCCCGCGCTGGCGCAAGAAAACATTATGTTCTACCGCCGCAAGCAGTGGACGAGCGCGCAGCGCGAATGGATTGAAGATTATTTCAACCGCGAATTGCTGCCTATTCTCACGCCGATTGGCTTGGATGCCTCGCATCCGTTTCCGCGCCCGCTGAATAAATCGTTGAATTTTGTGGTGGAATTGGATGGCAAGGATGCGTTTGGACGCGCTTCGGGCATGGCGATTGTGCAAGCGCCGCGCATTTTGCCGCGAGCGATTCGGCTGCCTGAGCATATTTGCGATGGCAAAGATGGCTTTGTGTTTTTGTCGTCTATCGTGCATGAGTATGTGTACAAGCTGTTTCGCGGCATGACGGTGAAAGGCTGCCATCAATTTCGCCTCACGCGCGATAGCGATTTGACGGTGGAAAACGATGATTTAAGCAACCTGCGCACGGCGATTCAAAACGAATTGCGCGACCGCGATTTTGGCGACGGCGTGCGGCTGGAAGTTGCCGACCAATGCCCTGATTACATTAGCCAATTTTTGCTGGAACAGTTTAAGCTCACGCGCGATGAGTTGTATCAAGTGGAAGGCCCTGTGAATTTGGTGCGGCTGATGTCGGTGCCCGATATGGTGAACCGTCCCGATTTGAAATTTGCGCCGTTTACGCCGCAGTATCCACGCGCGTTGCGCAAATCGGCATCGCTGTTGGACGAAATCGCCAAGGGCGATATTTTGCTGCATCATCCGTATCAATCGTTTGAGCCGATTGTGAAATTTATCCGCGATGCCGCGCACGACCCTGATGTGGTGGCGATTAAGATGACGATTTACCGCACGGGCAGCCATTCCGAGCTGGCGCGGGCTTTGATGGCGGCGGCGCTGGCAGGCAAGCAAGTAACCGTGGTGGTGGAATTGATGGCGCGGTTTGACGAGGCGAACAATGTTTCGTGGGCAACCAAGCTGGAAGACGCGGGCGCGCACGTGGTTTATGGCGTGTTTGGCTACAAGGTGCACGCCAAAATGGCGTTGGTGATTCGCCGTGAGCAAGGCAGCCTGAAAAGCTATGCGCATCTGGGCACGGGCAATTATCACCAAGGCACATCGCGCATCTACACCGATTTTGGCTTGCTCACCGCCAACACCGCCATCACGCGCGACATCAACACATTATTTATGGAAATCACAGGCTTAGGGCAGGCGAACAAGTTAAAAAAAATCTACCAAAGCCCGTTTACGCTGCACAAAATGATTATGGACAGCATTGCGCGCGAAACCGAAAACGCGAAAAACGGCAAGCCTGCGCGGATTATCGCCAAGCTCAATTCGTTGATTGAGCCGCAAGTGATTGAAGCGTTGTATGCCGCCAGCGCGGCGGGCGTGCAGATTGATTTGATTGTGCGCGGCATGTGCGCCCTGCGCCCGCAAGTGGCGGGGCTGTCGGAGAACATCCGCGTGCGCTCCATTATTGGGCGGCTGTTGGAACACGCGCGCGTTTATTATTTTTACAACGACGGCGCGGAAAATGTGTTTATTTCTAGCGCGGATTGGATGGGGCGCAACTTTTTCAGCCGCATTGAAACCTGCACGCCGATTGAGCAGAGCGCGCTCAAACAGCGCGTGATAGAAGAAGGCTTGCTGCTGGCGTTGCGCGACAATGTGAAGGCTTGGCAGATGCACGGCGATGGCAGCTACACGCGGATTGTGGCGGATGGCGACGAGGTGGGCATTCAAGAAACGCTGTTGGCACGCTATACGGAGTGATTTTCAGGCTGCCTTTGAATGCTGTTATGAGGCAGCCTGAAATTTAAAATGGCGCGGCGATGGCTTGTCGCCAAACATAATTTTGCTGATTAAAGATATATCGGCGAGCCGCCGCCGCGCCATCGGTTGCAGGTTTTGCGCCGTTTCAGGCTGCCTCTTTATCTCGCCATCAGGCAGCCTGAAAACAGGTTTTCAAATCGGGCAAACACGCATCATTCAATAAATTCCGCTTTTCAGGCTGCCTCCCTCGTCAATCGCGTATAATCGCGCCTCCCATCCACATCATTTGAAAGGAAAAACCATGGATATTTTAGAGCTGCTCACCACCCGCCGTTCCAACAAAAGCCTGCGCGCGCCCGCGCCCGATGAATTGCAACTGGACAGCATTTTGCAAGCCGCCAGCCAAGTGCCCGACCACGGCAATTTAACCCCTTGGCGCTTTATCGTTATCCAAAGCGAGGCGGGCAAACAGCGTTTTCAGGCTGCCTTACGCGAAACGGCGATTACGCTCAACATGGGCGAGAAAACGCTGGAAAAAGCCGAGCGCGTGGGCAATTTCGCGCCCTTAACGATTGCCGTGATTGCCAGCCCCAAGGAAGGCAAGCCCGAATGGGAACAGCAGATGAGCGCGGCGTGCGCCGCCTATGCCATCCAGCTCGCTTCGCAAGCGCAAGGCTTTGATAATGTTTGGATAACAGGCTTGTGGGTGAACTCGCCCGTGTTGCAGCGCGAATTTGAATGCCGCGAGCAAGAGAAAATCATCGGCTTGATTATGATTGGCACCGCGGATAAGCCCGCCCCCGCCGAGCCGAAAAACACCGATGTGGAAGCGTTTACGACCCATTGGTAAAACCATTTCAGGCTGCCTCTGCATCGTGCAATAAGGCAGCCTGAAAAGTTTACAAACAATCGTTCACAAACAAGGAGCCATTTATGACCGACCCCAACCAGCCCAACCCCAACCAGCAGCCTGAAAACCAGCCCAACAGTGCACAAGAAACTTTGCGCGAAGCCGAGCAAGCCCTGCGTGATGCCACCCAATCGCCGCCCTACACGGGCAGCAGCCACATCAGCCAAGACGATAAAAACGTTGCCATGCTGGCGCATTTGCTGGCTGCCTTTTTCGGCTTTCTCCCACCGCTGATTTTGTGGCTGATGCACAAAGACGAGGCAGGCAAGGATTTTGTGTGCGACCAAGCCAAAGAAGCGTTGAATTTTTAAATCACCGTGATTTTGGCGGTGGCGCTGTCGTGTTTGTTGATGGTGGTGCTGATTGGTTTTTTGTTGTTTTGGCTGGTGTTGGCAGCCAATTTTGTGTTGTGCATCATTGCCGCCATTGCCGCCAGCAAAGGCACGGCATACCGCTATCCGTTTGCGCTGCGCTTGGTTAAGTAAACACGCGGTAAGCTAATAGGCAGCCTGAAAAGCGAAATTAGGCTTTTCAGGCTGCCTTAATTTTTATTTGTAAAAATTGGGCAGTGTTCTAAAAAGTATTCTGGTTTCATTGCTGTTGGCAACAAGCCGCATAGATTAAGAATGCTGCAATCTGTTCCTTCCCCCGCCAGCGGGTGAGGGAACAACAGGTACACCACCCAACACTCTTTACAAAAATCCCCCAAAATAACTACCCCGCCCATCCGCCATAACCACTATAATCCTAACAAATTCTTACACAGCACCCGAAAGATAGCCATGTCGCTCACCCCCATCGCCGAACTGCAAACCATCATCCAAACCCATATTGCCCACTGCCCGCTCGCTTTGGGCGGCGAAAGCGTTGCCCTTGCCCAAGCCGCAGGGCGCGTGTTGGCGCAAGACATTGTTGCGCCTGTGTCTATTCCCAGCAGCAATGTTTCCGCGATGGATGGCTACGCGCTTGCCCAAGCCACGCCCGCGCAAAGCAGCCTGAAAATCGTTGGCGAATCTGCGGCGGGCAAACCGTTTACAGGCAGCCTGAAAGCGGGCGAGTGCATCCGCATTATGACGGGCGCAACCGTTCCCGCCTGTTGTCGCACCGTAATCATCCAAGAAAACGTTATCCGCAATGGCGATAATATCGTGTTGCAACAAGATGCGCCCGATGCCGCCAACATCCGCTATGCGGGCGAAGAAATCCAAGCGGGGCAAACCCTTTTTGCCGCAGGACGCATCTTGCGCCACGCCGATATTATGGTGCTTGCCGCGCAAGGCATTGGCAGCGTGCTGGTGCAACGCAAGCTGCGCATCGGCATCCTATCCACAGGCAACGAGCTTGCCGAAGCGGGCAGCTCCATCGCCGCCCACCAAATCTACGACAGCAATCGCCCCATGTTGCACAGCAAACTGCGCGATTGCCCCGCCGACATCATTGACTTGGGCAAGCTGCCTGACAATCTAGCCGCCACCGTGCAAATGCTGCACCAAGCCGCTGAGCAAAGCGATGTGGTGATGACATCGGGCGGTGTGTCGGTGGGCGATTATGATTATTTGCGCCAAGCCGTTGCCCAAGTGGGCACGATTCATCACTACAAAGTCGCCATGAAACCAGGCAAACCCTTTGTGTTTGGGCAACTGGGCAGCGCGTGGTATTTTTGTTTACCGGGTAACCCCGTGTCGGGCTATGTGGGCTTTGATGTGTTTATCCGCGCTGCGCTTTGGCAGATTGCAGGCGCAACGCCGATTCCGCAGCCCTTGCGTTTTCAGGCTGCCTTAACCCGCAATGTGAAAAAAGCTGCAGGGCGCACTGACATCCAACGCGCCATCATCAGCCAAAACAGCGACGGCACATGGCAAGCCACACCCACGGGTAAACAAGATTCGCACCGCATACTCGGCGTAAGCCAAGCCAATGCCTACATGATATTGCCGCAAGAGCGCGGCGATTTGGCGGCTGGGGAAATGGTTACTGTGCAGCCGTTGCATGAAGCGTTTTTGTGATGCGGCAAGCACGCGGTTATCGCCGTTTCAGGCTGCCTCAGTAGGCAAGCATAGGCAGCCTGAAAAACCATCTACCCCACCATCCACAACCACCCCAAAGGCAGCCTGAAACACCATCCAAAAAAACCACCAGCAGGCAGCCTGAAAACCACACACCCAAGGCACACATCATGACCACCCTAATAGACCCCTACAACCGTCGCCTCACCTATCTGCGGCTTTCCGTAACCGACCTATGCAACTACCGATGCAGCTACTGCCTGCCTAACGGCTATCAAGGCAAAGCCAAGCCCGATGAGCTTACCCTGCCCGAAATCCAAACCATCGCCGCCGCCTTCGCCCAAAGCGGCACGCGCAAAGTGCGCCTCACAGGCGGCGAAGCCACGCTGCGCCAAGACTTGCCCGACATCATCGCCGCCATCCGCGCCCAGCCACAAATTGAAAGCATCGCACTCACCACCAACGGGCATCGGCTAGACAAAAACTTCCCCATCTACCGCGCCGCAGGGCTCACCAAAATCAACATCAGCCTAGACAGCTTCAACCCCGAAACCTTCAAAAAAATCACAGGCAAAGACCAAAGCCAAGCCATCTTGCGCAGCATTGAAAACATACTCAACACAGGTTTCACCAGCATCAAAATCAACACCCTATTGCTGCGCGAACACGCCCAAGAAACCCTGCACGACGCGCTGGATTACATCCGCACCCGCCCCATCGCCCTGCGCTTTATAGAACTCATGCAAACAGGCGACAACAGCGCCTACTTCCAGCAACACCACCAAAACGCCCTGCAACTGGAACAAAACCTGATTCAACAAGGCTGGCAACTGCAACCGCGCCAACCCCACGCCGGCCCCGCCCGCGAATACAGCCACCCTGATTATGTAGGCAACATCGGCATCATCGCCCCATACAGCAAAGATTTCTGCACCACCTGCAACCGCCTACGCATCACCGCCCAAGGCAAAATGCACCTCTGCCTATTTGGCAGCGTCGCCCACGACCTGCGCCCCTATTTGCACGACGTAGGCAGCCTGAAAAACCAAATCGCCCAGCTTGTCCAACAAAAGCCCGAACACCATTACTTGCACAACAAAAAAGTCGGGCTGATTACCAACCTGTCCATGACAGGCGGCTGAACAATCATTTTCAGGCTGCATTTTTCAGGCTGCCCCAACCGCGCAGAACATAAGCCGTTTTCATGGCGTTGCGCCGCCATACCCACGCCCAGCAGCCCAACCGTTCGCGCCTTAAACAAACAAGCGCGCGACCCCAAGCCATTTTTAGCTCCGCTGAACTTCGTTTCAGGCTGCCTCAAACTTGATGCAGCCTGAAACCTAAAATGGAGCGGCGACGGCTCGTCGCCAAATAGCGTATTCAATTGAGCTTTGCCGGTTGGGAAAATGTCGGCAAGCCGCCGACGCTCCATCGGTTGCAGATTTTGCAAAGATTTCAGGCTGCCTATCCCATCACAAATGTTTAATGCTGCCACCCATTCCCCTACGTCCAGCCGAACGGAGTATCTTTTTTCGGAAAAAAGCGTGCGCTTGTCCGACGACGCGCAAAGCGCGGCTAGTTCACACGCTCCGAAAAAAGAATGCGCAGTGAGGGAAGTGCCCCGCTGGCACGAGACGCATGGTTAAAGCTACACAAAAAGCTAGCCATAAAGCACCAACCCCTTTTCAGGCTGCCCAATCATGTAACCCAAAGCAGCCTGAAATCCCATCCCCCAACCCATCGCAAAGGAACAAACATGACCACCCCCAACTTCCGCCCCCTCAACATTCACATCCTCACCGTAACCGACACCCGCAGCAGCAAAGAAGACGGCAGCGGCGACTACCTCGCCCAAGCCCTGCAACAAAGCGGGCACATTCTCCATTCCCGCGACCTTTGTCGCGACGAGCTATACGACATCCGCGCCCGCATCTCCGTTGCCATCGCCCACCCCGAAATCCAAGTCATCCTGATTACAGGCGGCACAGGCATGTTTGACCGCGACATCACCCCCGATGCCGTCGCCCTCCTGTTTGACAAAACCATAGACGGCTTCGGCGAAATCTTCCGCGCCATCTCCCTAAACGAAATCGGCATGTCCACCATCCAATCGCGAGCCATCGCAGGCATCGCCAACCGCACCCTGATTTTCTGCCTCCCCGGTTCCACCAACGCCTGCCGCACCGCATGGGAGCAAATCATCCAACCCCAGCTAGACCCCCGCATCAACGCCTGCGGCTTCACCCGCGTGTTTAACTCATGGGACAAAGCCCAATAAACCCAAAGGCAGCCTGAAAACACCATTTCAGGCTGCCTCAACCCCAATCGTCCATACCACCCCATCATGCGCCAACCTAAAAGCTACCGCTATCACGACCAAACCAACCTTGCCCGCTGGATAAAACGCCTTGCCATCCCCTATGTGCTCGGTTTTGTGTTTATTCTTGCCATTGATTACTACAAAATCCCCCATCTCCACAGCATCCTAGCCATGCTTTCCAACCCAGAATTTGACTACCTTGCCGCCGAAGATGCCTTTGACGAACAAGTGGGGCTGTTTTATCTCTTGTTTTTCCCTTTTATTGCTATCTGGGTGGTTGAGAGTATTCTTATACTACGCTGGATATATCGCGCCGCCGCCAACACCTACGAGCTAAACATCCCCATCTACTACGCGCCCCATTGGTCAGTAACCAGCTACATTATCCCACTAGCTAATTTTGTCGTGCCCTATCGTGCCATGCAACAAATTACCCAAAACAGCACCCAAGCCGCTCGCCAAAACGCCTTTCCTAGCTTATTGGGCTATTGGTGGGCAACATGGCTCGCATCCCGCATCATCAGCATAATTTCATCACGGCTAGAAAAGCAAAACGACCAAATCATCCAAACCGCCATAGAACAAGCAGGCGATAAATACCTACCCATCATCCCAGCCGAAGCCATCCAACAACAAATTAACATTATCTACCTAGACACGCTCACCTACGCCCTATCAGCCATCTGCTTCTATTATCTGTTTAACATCATCCAGCGCACCAACCAAGCCCAAAACGCCCTCGCCACCCAACAAGGCAGCCTGAAACCATGACCCCCAGCCCCCTCCTTATCCTCTGCGGCGGACACAGCAGCCGCATGGGCAGCCCCAAAGCCCTGCTTCCCTACCGCAACCGCCCCCTGATTGCCCACCAAATCGCCAACGCCGCCCCCCATCGCCCCGTGTGGCTCGCCGCCGACCAACACCGCTATCCCGACACCGCCCCCGCCCGCTACCTGCCCGACCAACTGCCCAACAAACAAGGCGCACTCTCCGCCATCGCCCCCGCGCTCGCCCAAGCCCAAGCCCAAGGCTACGCAGGGCTATACATCCTATCCTGCGACACCCTCATCCCCCCCGAATCCCTGATTGCCCAACTCAACGCCGCCGCAAGCCCCGCGTTCGCGCAAGGCATCACCGCCCTGCAAGACGGCGATCAACTGCTCCCCTTGCTCGCCCACTGGTCAGCCCAACTCGCAGGCAGCCTAAAAACCACCGTAGAACAAGGCAACAAGCGCGTGCAACACTACGTCAAATCCCAGCCCCACCAAACCCTCCCGCTGCCACCCCAATGGCGCACCATCGCCCACTTCAACACCCCACAAGAATACGAACAAGCCCAACATACCGCCCAACAGCTCAATATCTACGCCGATGCAAAATTTTGACCAGAACACGCGTCTTGCCGCGTACCACGCCCCAGTAGCCTCACCCTCCGCCGATTAAATTGCCCGCACCTATCTTTACCATCACGCCCAACCCCATTTCAGGCAGTCTGAAACCTTTGCAAAACCCCAACGGCAGCCTGAAACCCAAAATGGATCGGCGGCGGCTCGCCGCCAAACAGCGTTTAACAGGCTTTACTGGTTGGAACAATATCAGGGATCCACTTGCGCACCATCGGTTTTAGATTTCAGGCTGCTTCAACTCGGGCACGATGATGGCAGCCTGAAACTCAAAATGGAATGTCAGTAGCTCGCCAACATCGCCACCCGCACACACAGCCCATTCAAAGCACCACGAGGCAATACCACGCCCGTTTACCCTTTTTCAGGCCGCACTACACACCACAAAAGGCAGCCTGAAACCATCCATCCACCCAAAGGAAACCCCATGCCCCTCACCCACCTCACCGAACACGGACACACCCACATGGTAGATGTCTCCGCCAAGCAAACCACACACCGCACCGCCATCGCCGAAGCCAGCGTATTCTTCCCGCCCGAAGTCTATGCCCAAATCCAAGCCGCGCACGGACAAACCGCCAAAGGCACGATAACCGAAATCGCCCGCATCGCAGGCATTATGGCCGCCAAAAACACCGCCGCCATCATCCCCCTGTGCCACCCCATGATGCTGGAACGCTGCCAAATCCACATGGCATACCAAGACCACAACCACAGCCTGCACATCCGCGCCGAAGTCGCCGTAACCCACAAAACAGGCGTAGAAATGGAAGCGCTCACCGCTGCCACCGCCGCCGCGCTCACCGTGTACGACATGACCAAAGCCCTCAGCCACGATATCGTTATCAGCAACGTGCAACTGGTGCACAAATCGGGCGGCAAAAGCGATTTCAACCGCTAAGCCCAAAGGCAGCCTGAAAACTTTGCAAAACCTAAAATCATTAAACTGTCGTCATTCCCGCCTACGCGCACTACTGTCCGGAATAAAATCCCCCTTAAACATCAACCCCCTACCCACTTGACATCAAATCAACCTTTCCTGCATCGCCATCCACACCTCCCTCTCCCGCCTTCGCTGCGCATAGCAGGCATACAGCGTTTGCGGTCGTTCAAACAAACAACCCGCAATCTGCGCGTACAACAAATGCAGGCTGTCATGGGTTCGTGTGTTTTGTTGGTACAGCTTCAACAGCAGATACGCCATCATCGCGCACAACAGTTGCAGTTTCACCGCATTGGCATTGCGTCCGAAAAAGCGTTTGAGTTGCAAATGTTGTTTGAGCCATTTGAACAGTAATTCAATCTGCCAGCGTTGTTTGTAAGTATCGGCAATCTCTTGGGCGGGGGCGGTCAGGTTATTGCTGACTAATACCAAAGGGGCTTTGTCTTCGCGTTTGACGGTAATGCGGCGCAGGGTTTTGCTGTGGTAATGGTTGGGGCGGCTGCTGTTTTTCTTGTGTTTGAAGCGGATGTATTCGTCTGCCAAGATGGTGGCATCGGCGTTTTGGTTTTTAGACAGCGTAATCTGTTCTATTACTTGAACGGCGGCATTAGTTTTAAGACGGGTAACGAAGTAGGTGCCTGCTTGGTCTAATTCTGCCCACCAGCTGTAATCGCAATAGCCTTTGTCAAAAACATAGGTTGCGCCTTTTTCAGGCTGCACGATGTGGTGTTGGTCGATGTCGTTGACGGTGGCATCAGTGATGCTTTGGGTGGTGGGGCAGCCGTTGGCATGGTTCATGAGGACATGAATCTTTAAGCCGCTGATGCGTCCGTTGCTGCCTACCCATTGGTCAAAGCTGCGTCCTTTGAGGGCGATGGGGGTGGAATCAATGAGGTAGAGTAAATCGGCGGTTTCTTGTGTGGGTTTGCGTAAGGTACGGCTGCATGTGTGCATTAGCTCGGCGAGCATATCGGCAAAGGGCTGGGTGTCGCGTTTGGCGAGGGCTTCGGACAGGGTGGAGCGGCGGATGCTGCGGACGTTGAGGTGGTAGTGGTGGCTGCTGTTGGCGTTGAAGGATTGTTCTAGGGTGCGTAGGCTGTTGCTGTGGCTGAGGTGGGCGTAAATCATGGATACCATCAGGTTGTGGCAGCCGAAGCCTTTGCTGTGTTTGTCTGCCTGATACTTGCGGATGTGGTGTTGGAAGCGTCCGTGCATGATGGACTTGATGATTTGTTGGAGTCGGCTTATGCTGTACATGGTTGCAGTCCTGATGTTTTTGAGTTGACGCTCTGGGGTTTACCCGTAAAAACGTTGGGCTGCAACCTTTTTGTTTGGGGGTGGGGATTTT
>CAUVGV010000052.1:0-12478 GCA_963551505.1 uncultured Kingella sp. | reverse complement strand
TGGCGGCTTGGTGATTATGCTCGGCTTTATCGTATGGCAGTTGGGCAAAGAATCCAAAGCGGGCAAATGGGGGATGTTTATCCTGTTTTTTGTGCTCGGCTTGGGCGTGATGGGCTTTTTGTTTAAAAACGTGTTGGTAGAGTTTTTCTTACTTACCAAGTAAACAAGAATAGGCAGCCTGAAAACCCCGCCAAGCCCAACCTTTTACGCCCAAACCCGCTATTTTCGGTTATGATAGCTACCTTTTAACACACCAGCCGCCACATGAAAGCACTCAGCGATTTCATCGCCATCATTTTATTTTTTGCCACCTACACTGCCACCAAAAACATCATTCTCGCCACCGCCGTTGCCGTGGTAACAGGCGTTGCCCAAGCCGCCTACACCTATTGGAAACACCGCAAACTTGAACCCACCCAATGGCTCAGTTTCATCCTAGTTGTCGTGTTTGGCGGCTTAACCATCGCGCTAAACGATCGCACGTTTATCATGCTCAAAACCACCATTTTGCCGTGGCTGCTCGCCATCATTATGGTTGCCATGCAACTGCGCGGGCAAAACAGCCTACGCTTGCTGTTGGGCAAAGAGCTTGCCCTGCCCGACCATGTTTGGCACAAGCTGGGCTATGCTTGGATCGGCTTTTTTCTGTTTCTCGGCGCGCTCAATCTTGCCATTGCCTATCCTTTTACCGCCGAGCGCGAGCCTGTGTGGATGAACTTTAAACTATGGGGCTATCTGCCCATTTCCATTGCCTTTTCCATTGCGCAAGGCATTTACCTTGTTAAACACCTTCCCAAAGAAAGCGAATAACCATGCTATTTATGTTCCTAGCCACCGATGCCGAAAACACCAGCGAAGTGCGTGCCGCCGCCCGCCCTGCCCATTTGGAACGCCTAGAAGCGTTGCACCAAGAAAACCGCTTGCTTTGCGCGGGCCCCAATCCGCTGCCTGATAATCCTGATGTGATGTCTGGCAGCTTGATTGTTGCCGATTTTCCCGATTTGGATGCCGCCGAAGCATGGGCAGGCGAAGACCCTTATGTGCACGCAGGCGTGTATGCCGAAATGCTGATTCGCCCGTTTAAACAAGTGTTCCCCAAATGATGCGCGACCAAATAGCCAGCCGACTCGCCCCGCTTGCCCCCGATGTGTACGAGTTTGCCGACGAAAGCCATTTGCACATCGGACACGCCGGCAACAAAGGCGGCGGGCATTACGCCATCTTGGTGGTTAGCAACGCATTCAACGGCATGAACCGCGTGGCGCGGCAACGCCAAGTGCAAACCTTGCTGCAAGACCTATTTACCAGCAAGCAAATCCACGCGCTCAGCATCCTCGCGCAAACGCCTGACGAGTATTTTCAGGCTGCCTAATGCGCAGAACAGCATCGCCTGCCGCGCAAACGCAAGCGCAAAGGCAGCCTGAAACAAAGTTCCGCGCAGCGAAAACCGTTCACTTCACAACCGAGCACATCCCATCCTCTAACCGAAAGGAAACCCCATGAAACCCACTTATATCGCCGCCGCCCTATCCGCCGCCCTGATTTCGGGCAGCTTGTTTGCCCAAACCGTGGTAACCGTAAACGGCACCAAAATTGACAGCACCGAGCTAGACCGCCGCGTTCAAGCGGTGGTGAGCAGCAGCCAAGGGCAAGTGCAAGACAGCCCCGGGCTGCGCCAATTTATCGCGCAACAAACCGTGGTAGAAACCGTGGTAACCCAAGCCGCCAAAAAGCAAGGCTTGGACAAAAGCAAAGAATACAAAGACGTTGAAACCGAAAGCATGAAACAAGCCAAAGCCCAAGGCGCAGACAAACAAGCCGACTTCAAACAGCAATGGGCGGATTACCAAAACCAGCTTTTGATGCAGGTTTACGCGCGCGATGTCATCAACAAAAACCCCGTAACCGATGCCCAAGTGAAACAGCGTTACAACGAAATCAAGCAGCGCTACGACAACACCGATGAAATCCAAGTGGGCGAAATCATCACCGATAACGCTGAGCAAATTAAAGCTGCCGAGCGCGATTTGAAAGCGAAGAAAAGTTTTGCCGAAGTGGCGCGCAAATACAGCATTGACCCCAATATCAAAGCGGGCGGCGCGGTGTTTAGCGACTATATTTCGGTGCGCGATTTGCAAGAAGCGCGTCCGCAAATCTATCAAGCCATCGGCAGCCTGAAAAAAGGGCAATACAGCAAGCCTGTTTCGGGCGATAAATTGCACGCGATTTATTATGTGAACGATAAGCGCAAGATTAAAGTAGAGCCATTTGAGCAAATCAACGAAGGCTTGCGCGCCAGCATGGCAAATGAGCGCGTGCAAGAAGCGGTGGGCAATTTGATGCAAAGCGCCAGCATTGTGCCTGCGCAGTAATCACTTGATAAAACAAGCCGCTCTGCGTGGGGCGGCTGTTTTTTTGCGCGGATATTGATTGATGGATTGGGTTTGGGCTTTTCAGGCTGCCTTTGATGTTATCCGCAAGCGCAAAGGCAGTCTGAAACGCCTATTTCCCATTTTCAGGCTGCTTTTTAAAAACCATCCACACACTCTCTATCCCCCTATGTCTCAACCTTGCTTCCATTGCGGACTGCCCGTCCCCGAACACACCCACCTCCTCATTGTTTACGACAACCAAGAGCACCCCGCCTGTTGCGTGGGTTGCCAAGCCGTTGCCCAAGGCATTATTGATGCGGGGCTGGGCAGCTACTACAAAAACCGCACCGCCCAAGCCGAAAAAGCCGAGCTGCCGCCTGCTGAAATCATGACACAGCTTCAATTGTATGACCTGCCCGAAGTGCAAGCCGAGTTTGTGGAAACGCTGCCTGAAAACCAGCGCGAAGCCACGTTGATGCTGGGTGGCATCACTTGCGCTGCCTGCGTGTGGCTGATTGAGCAGCGGCTGATGCGCCAAGCGGGCATTAGCCAAGTGGAGCTGAATTACAGCACGCAACGCGCGTGCGTGCGCTGGGATGAAACGCGCGTGCAGCTTTCTGCCATCTTGTCACTCATCCAAAAAACGGGCTACACCGCCGCGCCGTATGACGCGCAAAAAATGGAAGCGCAAACCCAGCGCGAGCGCAAATCCATGCTGATTCGCCTTGCTATTGCTGCCTTTGCCAGCATGCAAACCATGATGTTTGCGCTGCCCACTTATCTGTTTGGCGACATTGAGCCGCAATACCTTGCCATGCTGCATTGGGGCGCGTTTTTTATGGTGCTGCCTGCCATGTTTTACGCGGCGTTGCCGTTTTACCAAGGCGCGTGGCGCGATTTGAAAAACGGGCGCACGGGCATGGATACGCCTGTTGCGCTGGCAATTTCGCTCACGTTTATCGCAGGCGTGGGTGCGTTGGCGGTGCAATCGGCGCAAGGGCTGTATTTTGAAAGCATCGCCATGTTTGTGTTCTTTTTGCTGCTGGGGCGATTTATGGAACACAGCGCACGGCGCAAGGCGGGGGATGCGGCGGAGCGTTTGGTGAAACTGGTGCCTGCGTTTTGCCACCGCTTGCCGCGTTATCCCGAAGAAACCAGCGAAGAAGCGGCGGTGGTGTCGCTGGCGGTGGACGATGTGGTATTGGTGCGCGCGGGCGAAGTCGTGCCTGTGGATGGCGTGGTGTTAAGCGGCGAGAGCGAAATCAACGAAGCGATGCTCACGGGCGAACATCTGCCCGTTGCCAAGTTTTCAGGCTGCCTTGTAACCGCAGGCACGCTCAACGTTGCCAGCCCCATCATCATCCGCGCCACCGAAGTGGGCAACCAAACGCGCTTGGCGCACATTGTGAAGCTGTTGGACAAAGCCCTAGCGCAAAAGCCGCACCTTGCCGAGCTTGCCGAACGCTACGCCTCAGGCTTCACGCTGTCGCTCATCATCATGGCGGTGCCGACCTTTTTGGCGTGGTGGTGGTATGCCGATGCCGCTCGCGCTTTGTGGGTAACCGTGTCGCTGCTGGTGATTACTTGCCCCTGCGCCCTATCGCTTGCCACGCCTGCCGCTCTGGCTGCATCCACAGGCAAGCTTGCCAGCGAAGGCGTGTTGATTGCGCACGGGCAAGCCCTTGAAAACTTGGCGCAAATCACCGATGCAGTGTTTGACAAAACAGGCACGCTCACGCAAGGCAAGCTGTCCATCAGCCATATTTATGCTTTTGCCAACCAGCAGCTTTACGATGAGAACACGTTTTCAGGCTGCCCCAGCGAACTCATCGCCATCGCCCAAGCCCTAGAACAACAATCCGAACACCCCATCGCGCAAGCCTTTTTCAGGCTGCCTACTGCCACCGAGCTACTGGTTACGCAGCGGCAAAACCGCGTGGGGCATGGCATTGTTGCCCATATCTTGCAGCAAACATGGGCAATTGGACGCGCCGATTTTGTTGCCCGCATCAACCAGCAAAGGCAGCCTGAAAAGCTGCCGAGCAACCTGCCCGCAGGCAGCGTGATTGTGTTGGGCAACGAGCGCGGTTTTCAGGCTGCCTTTATCCTGCGCGATGAAGCCAAGCCCAACGCCGTCGCCACGCTCGCCGAACTGCGCACGCGCGGCATCGCCTGCCATATTTTAAGCGGCGACCATCCCAACGCCGTGAACCAGCTTGCCGACCAACTTGTCATCGCCCACCGCCGCGCCCAAGCCACGCCCGAAGACAAGCTCGCCTATGTGCAAGCCCTGCAAACCGAAGGCAAACGCGTGTTGATGCTGGGCGACGGCATCAACGATGCGCCCGTGCTCGCCGCCGCCAATGTGTCGCTTGCCGTGGCAGGCAGCGCGGATGTTGCCCGCGAAGGCGCGGACGTTATCCTGCTGCAAGACGACCTTGCCCTTATCCCCCGCTTGCTGCGCCAAGCCCAACGCACGCGCCGCATCATCCGCCAAAACCTAATCTGGGCAAGCGTGTATAACCTAATTGTGGTGCCGCTGGCGGTAGCAGGCTGGGTAACGCCGTGGCTGGCAGCGATTGGCATGAGCGCGAGTTCGCTGATTGTGGTGGGTAATGCGCTGCGGTTGAGGAAATGAGTTTCAGGCTGCCTCAAATCAACAGAGGCAGCCTGAAACCTCTACCAAACTTTCCCTTAACATTCCTCCACCCCAACCCACGCTATAATCCCCCGCGCCCAATCGGCAAACCCTATCATTCCCAACAAGGAGCGTTCCATGAAATCCGCCTACGAAATCCTCAACAACCCCTTTCTCAATAAAGGCACCGCCTTCACCCACGAAGAACGCCAACGCCTCGGGCTAACAGGACTCCTGCCCCACGCCGTGCAAACCATAGACCAGCAATCCCAACAAGCCTACGCGCACTACAACCAAAAGCCCACGCTGCTGGAAAAACGCCAATTCCTGATGGAAATCTTCAACACCAACCGCACCCTGTTCTACCACCTATTCGGGCAACACATCGTAGAAATGATGCCCATCGTGTACGACCCCGTTATCGCCCAAAGCATTGAACAATATAGCGAATTATTCATCAACCCACAAAACGCCGTTTACCTGTCGCCCGACAACCAAGCCGACATCGCCGATATTCTCACCCGCGCCGCCGATGGGCGAAACATTCGCCTCATCGTCGCCACCGATGCCGAAGGCATCTTAGGCATCGGCGACTGGGGCTGCAACGGCGTGGACATCGCCGTAGGCAAGCTCATGGTCTATACCGCCGCCGCAGGCATCCCGCCCGAAAGCGTGCTGCCCGTGGTGCTTGATGTCGGCACCGACCGCCAAGCCCTGCTGGATAATCCGCTCTATCTGGGCAATCGCCAAAAACGCCTGCGCGGCGAAGCCTACTACCAATTCGTCGATGCCTTTGTCAACGCCGCCGAGCGCGTGTTCCACCAACCCTATCTGCACTGGGAAGACTTCGGGCGCAGCAACGCCGCCAACGTGCTGCACACCTACCAAGACCGCATCGCCACCTTCAACGACGACATCCAAGGCACAGGCATCATCACGCTGGCCGGCATACTCGGCGCACTTGCCATCAGCAAAGAAAAACTTGCCGACCAAACCTATGTATGCTTTGGCGCAGGCACGGCAGGCTGCGGCATCGCCCACCGCGTGTACACCGAAATGCTGCACCAAGGGCTGCCTGAAAACGAAGCCCGCGCCCGCTTCTATCTGGTGGACAAACAAGGCTTGCTGTTTGACGACATGGATGATTTAACCCCCGAGCAACGCCCGTTTGCCCGCCGCCGCAGCGAATTTGCCAACGCCAGCGAGCTCACCAACCTCACCGCCGTGGTCAAAACCATCAAGCCCACCATCTTGGTCGGCACCTCCACCCGCCCCAACACCTTCACCCAAGAAATCGTGGAAACCATGACCGCGCACATCGCGCGCCCCATCATCTTCCCATTGAGCAACCCCACCAAGCTCGCCGAAGCCGCCGCTGCCGACCTAATCGCATGGTCGCAAGGCAAAGCCCTCGTGGCAACAGGCATTCCCGCCGACCCTGTGTTCTTCAACGGCGTGCACTACACCATCGGGCAAGCCAACAACGCGCTCATCTACCCCGGTTTGGGCTTGGGCGTACTCGCCGCCAATGCACGGCGCGTGAGCGATGAAATGATTTCCCGCGCCGCCCATTCACTCAGCGGCTTGGTGAACCCCGATGTTGCCGGCGCAGCCGTGCTGCCCCCCGTTGCCCAGCTTACCGAATTCTCGCAAACCGTGGCGCATGCCGTAGCCCAATGCGCGATAGAACAAGGAATCAACCGCGAACCCGTTGCCGATATTGGCGCGGCGATTGATGCAATTCGCTGGACGGCGGAGTATCGTTGATTGGGTTGGATATAGGAAATGCGTTTCAGGCTGCCTTGGGGGATTAGGGCAGCCTGAAAACAAAAACCGTTTGGTGTTTTGCCAAACGGTTTTTTGCTGGATGGATTGGCTTTCAGGCTGCCTTTTGTGTTGCCATTATTCCACCTGAATGCCACACCCCGCCTTGGGCTTGTTCCCCAAAATGTTAATCACCTTGCGCGCAGGCTTTTCAGGCTGCCCATCGTCTTCATCGCGCGGGGCGGTAAACGACACGGTTTCGCTGTCAAACGCCAAATCGCCGCCGTGTTTCAGCTTCTGCCCGCGTTGCAAGCCCGCAAAGTCAAACAATTCAGTATCCGCCAAATGGGATGGCACCACGTTTTGCAGCGCGGAAAACATACTTTCAATGCGACCGGGGAAGCGTTTGTCCCAGTCTTTCAACATATCGCCGATGACTTGGCGTTGCAAATTGGGCTGCGAGCCGCACAGGTTGCAGGGGATGATGGGGAATTGTTTTAACTCGGCGTATTTAATCAAATCTTTCTCTTTCACATACGCCAGCGGGCGGATAACGATGTGCTCGCCGTTGTCGGAAATCAGCTTCGGCGGCATGGCTTTGAGCTTGCCGCCGTAAAACATATTTAAAAACAAGGTGGCGATGATGTCGTCGCGGTGATGCCCAAGCGCGATTTTGGTGCAGCCCAGCTCTTTTGCCGTGCGATACAAAATACCGCGCCGCAAGCGGCTACACAGCGAGCAAGTGGTTTTGCCCTCGTCTAACACGCGCTTCACAGTGGAATAAGTGTCTTCTTCCACGATTTTAAACGGCACACCGATGCTGGCAAGGTATTCAGGCAAAACGTGTTCGGGGAACCCTGGCTGCTTTTGGTCTAGGTTCACGGCAACGAGTTCAAACTCAATCGGCGCGGAGGCTTGCAGTTGGCGCAAAATGTCCAACAGCGCGTAGCTGTCTTTGCCGCCCGATAGGCAAACCATAATCTTGTCGCCGTTTTCAATCATATTGAAATCGTTAATTGCATCGCCCACGGCATGGCGCAGGCGTTTTTGCAGCTTGTTGGTTTCTAATTCGTGTTTGGGTTTTTTAGACATGGTTACGCGTTCCGAAAAATGAAAAGGCGCGATTATAGCGTTTTAACTCCGTTGAAGCCTACGGCTTTCAGGCTGCCGTGTGAAAAAGCCCCGCATGGAGCGGGGCAGTAAAGCGGGGGAATTAGAAACGGTAGGCGGTGCCCACGCTAAATGTGTTGCCGCGCAAGCGGGCGCGGTCGCCAAAATCGTCTTTTTTGGTGCGAAGGTGCGTGTTGCGGTATTCCGCATTCAGCTCCACATTGGGCATCACTTGATATTTTGCGCCCACGCTCACGCCAAAGCCGTTGGCTCTAGCTGTTTCGCCATCTTCAGTGTCTTTGAATTTTGCGTGTTGGTAATGCACGCCCACATAAGGCATAAAATCGCTGGTTACGCGGTAGCCTTGTTGGTAGCCCAAGCTGTATCCGTTTTTTTGCTTGATATCGCCGCCTTCGTCATCAAAAACGAAGGCTTTGCTTGAACCTAATTTCACTTTTCCTTCCACCATCCCCACCAGCGGCGTGTCGCCATAAGCGAAACCATAAGACCCCGACAAATTGGTATCAGACATATTTTTGCCATTGGTGGTTACTTCGTCTTTGGCTTTAAATTTGGTTACACCTGTGTCCAAGCCAACGGCAGGACCCACAAAATTATCCGCCATAGCAGCAGCGGAAACGAACGCAAGCAGCGCGACAGCCAGTTGTTTTTTCATGATATGTTCTCCTAAAACAGATGAAAAATAAAAGCATTTCTATGCCAAAACATGAACGCGCAACAGAGTAATGCAGGCGATGGGGTTTGTCAAAATTGAGGCAGCCTGAAAACCGATGGGGTGCTAAAATTGCAACATTGTATTGTTTGTATTCAAAGGACACGCCATGAAATACCGCATCGCCCCCAGCATTCTTTCCGCTGATTTCGCCCGCTTGGGCGAAGAAGTGCGCAATGTTGTCGCCGCCGGCGCAGACATGATTCATTTTGATGTGATGGACAACCACTATGTGCCCAATCTCACATTCGGTCCGATGATTTGCGCCGCGTTGCGCCCGCACACCAGCGCGCCGATTGACGTGCACCTGATGATTGAACCCGTGGACGACATGATTGGTGCGTTCATCAAAGCCGGCGCCGACATCATCACGTTCCACCCCGAAGCCAGCCACCATGTGGACCGCAGCCTGTCGCTGATTCAAGACGCGGGCAAACAAGCAGGTTTGGTGTTGAACCCTGCTACGTCGATTGCAGCGTTGGAAAACGTGTTGGACAAGCTGGACATGGTGTTGCTGATGTCGGTGAACCCCGGTTTTGGCGGGCAAAAATTCATCCCGCACACGCTGGCAAAACTGCGCCAAACCCGTGCTCTGCTGGATGCCTACGAACAACAAAGCAGGCGACACATCCGCCTAGAAGTGGACGGCGGCATCAAAGTGGACAACATCGCCGCCGCTGCCGCCGCAGGCGCGGATACTTTTGTGGCAGGCTCGGCGATTTTTGATGCGGATGATTATGCGGGCGTGATTGCCGCGATGCGGGCGGAGTTGGCGAAGGTATAGGGATGGGTTAAGGCATTGAGGCAGCCTGAAAACGGTTGTGAATATGTTTTCAGGCTGCCTTTTCATGTTTACATTAGGCAGCCTGAAAACACTAAAAACAAAAACACCATTATCCCAATCAACAAGGATAACGGTGTTTTGATTATTCTGATTTCAGGCTGCCGTTTAGCCCACCCAGCTTGCCACTTTGGCGATGCCCGCTTCGCTAAACAAATATTTCGCCAAGAAAAACCAGCCCGCCGAGCCCGCCAGCGCGATGCCCATATTCATCCCCATGCTTTCGGAAAAGCGGTCTATGGCTTCCAATACTGCCACGGTGAATACATACAAAATGCCCCAAGTGGTCAAAAGCTGTGCGTCCAAATCGGGCATCCCACTCCATTCCATGGTTGCCTTGATAACCATCGCCAACACGGTAAAGCCCAATGCTTCGCCCAATGAATTGACATCGCGGTTGGCAGACCAAATGCACCAAAAACCTAAAATAAACGCAATCAGCAAAAATGAACCGTACATGATGGTTTCCTTTTTTATATTTATTCAGAAATCGTTAAATCAGCGTTTTCAGGCTGCCGTTAAAGCATCGGCAAGCTGCTGCGCTTCGTTGAATTGAATTGTGCCTTCATAGATGGCACGTCCTGTAATCGCGCCTGCGATGCCTTTGTGTTGCACCGCGCAAAGGGCGCGCACATCGTCCAAATTGGTTAAGCCGCCCGAGGCGATGATGGGGATGTTTACCGCGCGGGCAAGATTGACGGTGGCTTCAATGTTTACGCCGCTCATCATGCCGTCTCTGCCGATGTCGGTGTAGATAATGCTGTTTACGCCGTCGTGTTCAAATTGTTGGCTTAAATCGGCAACGCGGTGTTCGGTTACGGTTGCCCAGCCGTCAATGGCAACCCTGCCGTCTTTGGCATCCAGCCCCACGATAATATGCCCTGCAAATTCGCGGCAGGCATCATGCACAAATTGGGGATTTTTAACGGCGGCTGTGCCGATGATGACATCGGTTAAGCCGAGATTGAGGTATTTTTCTATGGTGGCTAAATCGCGGATGCCGCCGCCCAGTTGCACGGGAATATGCGCGGATACGGCGGCGAGAATTTCGGCAATGGCGGGGAAATTTTTGGGCTCGCCTGCAAACGCGCCGTTCAAATCAACCAAATGCAAGCGGCGCGCGCCTTGTTCTAGCCAGTGCTGCGCCATTTTGGCTGGGCTGTCTGAAAAGATGGTGGCTTGTTCCATTAAGCCTTGTTTGAGGCGGACGCATTGCCCATTTTTGAGGTCAATGGCGGGGATAAGTTGCATGATTTGAGTTAAGCTATGTAATTTATTTTGTATTTTAGCAAATTTACATAGTTAAGTGTTAAGTCTTTGTGGGTTTAGGGTTGCCAGTGTAGGAAATTTTGCAACAGTTGCAAGCCGGCTTCGTGGCTTTTTTCGGTGTGAAATTGGGTGGCGAAAACGTTATCTTTACCGATGATGCAGGCGAATTTTTGCGGATATTGGCTGGTGGCAAGGGTGATTTCAGGCTGCGTGGGGGCGAAATAATAGCTATGGACAAAATAGAAGCGTTCATCTTGCGGGATATGGGCAAACAGGGGATGAGCTTGGGTTTGATGGACATTGTTCCAGCCCATGTGGGGGACTTTGAGGCGGTTGCCTTGGGCATCGGTTTGCTGGGCATCAAAGCGTTTGACGCAGCCTGAAAACCAGCCCAAGCCTTGGGTGTCGCCTTCTTCGCTGTGTTCAAACAATAGCTGCGCGCCTACGCAGATGCCAAAAAAGGGTTTGTTTTTCAGCGCATCGCGGATGGCTTCAGCTAGACCGCTTTGGTTGAGCGCTGCCATGCAGTCGGGCATTGCGCCTTGCCCGGGGAAGATGACGCGGTCGGCAGCGTAGATGTCTTGGGCGCGGGAAGTGAGCTGGATTTGGGTGGCGATGCCTGCGCGCTTTGCGGCGGCGTGGACAGATTTTTGCACGGAGTGGAGGTTGCCCATGCCGTAGTCGATGATGATGGTTTTCATGTGGGTGTCCTTGCTGGGGGGATGGGGTTTTCAGGCTGCCTTTTTTTTGGGGGGGCGAATAGGCAGCCTGAAAACCAAGTGGAGCGGCGATGGTTTGTCGCCAAGTGGTTGATTAAGCGGGTGCGTGTGGTTTGCCAAAGTGTTGGCGAGCCGCTGATGTTTCGTTTTCAGGCTGCCTTTGGGGGATATAAATAGGCAGCCTGAAAACAAAATGGTGGTGTCCTAAAAAGTATGCTGCTTGTCTTTTTAGTAATTAAAATTAGCCAAATTCCGCTGTTTTAACAGGAAATTTTTCACTATAGAAATTCCGTTATTGGCTTGACGTTTTATGTCAGCATACTTTTTAGGACACCACCAACAAAATAGCATTTTCAGGCTGCCGTATGGGTTTAGCTGTCGCGCAGTTCGCGGCGCAAGATTTTGCCTACGTTAGACTTGGGCAGTTCGTCGCGGAACTCTATATCGCGCGGCACTTTGTAGCCTGTGAGCTGGGTGCGGCAGTAGGCGATGAGTTCGTCGGCGGTGAGGCTGGGGTCTTTTTTCACCACGAATAGTTTGAGTGCCTCGCCTGTTTTGTCGCTTTTCACGCCCACGCAGGCGGCTTCCAGCACTTTGGGATGGGCGACTACGATGTCTTCAATCTCATTGGGGTAAACGTTAAAGCCTGAAACCACAATCAGGTCTTTTTTTCTGTCCACAATTTTCAGCCAACCCGCTTCGTTCATCACGGCGATGTCGCCCGTTTCCAGCCAGCCGTTTTGGTCTATGGCTTTGGCGGTTTCTTCGGGGCGATTCCAGTAGCCGCGCATCACTTGCGGGCCGCGTATCCAAAGCTCGCCTGCTTCGCCGATGGGCACTTCGCCGCCGTGCCCGTCGCGCAGTTGCACCTCGGTGCTGGGCAGCGGCAAGCCGATGCCGCCTGAATATTCGGTGGCGTTGAGCGGATTCACGCACACGCCGGGGCTGGCTTCGGTTAAGCCGTAGGCATCCACAATGGGGATGTGCACCAGTTTAAACCATTGTTCGGCAACGGTTTGTTGGGTTGCCATG
>CAUVGV010000051.1:0-12497 GCA_963551505.1 uncultured Kingella sp. | reverse complement strand
TTCAGGCTGCCTTTGGCAAATAAACATCAAACCGCGTGGACTTGCCCGCATACTGATACGCAGGCTTTTCGCCGCACAAAAATTCGCCCAAGCGCGGGCGTTTGACCACGATGCGCTTTTTGGCAATGGCGCGGGCAGCTTGTAACAGCGCGGCATCGTTGGCATTTTCAGGCTGCCCAATCAGCGCGTGAAAATACGCCATTTCTTTTTTAACGGCGGCGGATTTTTGCCGCTCGGGATACATCGGGTCTAAATAAACCACATCGGGCTGGCCCGTTTGCGCGGCAAGCGCGGGCATCAGCTCGGCGGCGTTGCCCTGATGCAGCGTGATGCGTGCGGCGATGGCGGCGATTTCGGGCGACTGCGCGGCGCGGTGCAAACCGTCTTGCAGCAGCGCGAACACGGCGGGATGCTGTTCAAACGTGTGCACGGCAAGGTTGAGGCTCGCCAACACAAAGCTGTCGCGCCCCAGCCCGCCCGTTGCATCCCACACTACAGGTTGCGCGGTATGTTGCACGGCTTTGGTAATCAATTCGCCGCCGCCTTGGGTGCGCCGATATTGCGTCGCACCGCTGGCAAAATCCACTTGCACCACGCCTTTTTCGCCTTGCTTACACAGGCACAAGCCGCGCTCGTCGTAGCGCAGGTAAACAGGGCTTTCAGGCTGCCTAATGGCAACGGCGTGGGCAAGGTAATCGGGCAAGGGGAGGGCGGTAACGATGGATAAAGTCATAATGAAACAAGGGGAAAAGGTTTTAGCTACGCTGAACGGCGTTTCAGGCTGCCTACTGGTATTCGGCATAACGGCGCGGGCGATTGCCATGCGACAGGGCGCAATTTTACACGCAAGATGCGCCCACCAGCGGGCAAAGTGCGTTTCAGGCTGCCTATTGGGTTGCAAAAGGTTGTCGCGCAGCAAGCCAACGTGTTCCAGATAAAATCAAGCCGCAAGCCATTTTCAGGCTGCCTACTCTTGTATAATAGGCAGCCTGAAAACCATCCCCCGAGCCACCATCATGCCCACGCTCCCCGCTTATCTTGCCAACATCCGCATCATCCTGTCGCGTACCAGCCACCCCGCCAACATCGGCGCCGCCGCCCGCGCCATGAAAACCATGGGCTTAACCCAGCTCACCCTTGTTGCCCCCAACATCATGGCCACGCCGATGACCCCCGAGCCGCCCGAATTCATCGCCGAGCAAGCCGCCGCTTTCAGGCTGCCCGAGGAAAGTTTTGTGCTGTCATCAGGCGCAAGAGACGTGCTGGAACGCGCCAAAATCGTTGCCACCCTGCCCGAAGCGTTAGCAGGCACAACATTAAGCTGCGCCCTCACCAGCCGCCGCCGCGAGCTGACCACCCCGCTGCAAACCCCGCGCCAACTCGCCCCCAGCCTGCTCGCCGCTGCCCAAGCGGGGCAGCAAATCGCGCTGGTGTTTGGTAACGAAACCTATGGGCTCAGCATCGACGAAGTGCAACAATGCAACCGCCTGATGACCATTTCGGGCAACCCCGATTATTTCTCGCTCAACCTCGCGCAAGCCGTGCAAGTCGTGTGCTACGAGCTGTTTAGCCATGTGAACATGGACATGAGCCACCTGATTCCCGAGCGCAATCTGGCGACCGCCGAGCAAGTGGCGGGCATGGTGCAGCATTTGGAAGACACCATGACGCAGTTGGATTTTTTCCGCCGCCGCAACCAAGAACGCATGGTGCGCCGCCTGCATTCGCTGTTTAACCGCGCCGACACCACCACGGAAGACATTGATATTTTGCGCGGATTTTTAAATAGGGTGCAGCAGAAATTGCCGAAAGAATAGTTTTCAGGCTGCCTTAACGCATCAGAATTGAGGCAGCCTGAAAAAATCATCAACCCCGTTACCCAAGAAAGCCCAGCCATGAACTTAGAAGAATTTTTAGCCAACGAAAAAACCGCCGCCGAAGGCTATCGCTGCGGCTTTATCGCCATTGTCGGGCGACCCAACGTAGGCAAATCCACGCTGATGAACCACCTGATTGGGCAAAAAATCAGCATCACCAGCAAAAAAGCGCAAACCACGCGCCACAAAGTAACCGGCATCTACACCGACGACACCGCGCAGTTTGTGTTCGTGGACACCCCCGGTTTCCAAACCTACCACCGCAACGCGCTCAACGAGCGACTCAACAAAAACGTAACCGAAGCGGTGCGCGATGTGGACGTAATCGCCTTTGTGGTGGAAGCCATGCGCTTTTCCGATGCCGACCGCATCGTGTTGCAGCAGCTGCCGAAAAACACGCCCGTGGTGCTGGTGGTGAACCAAATCGACAAAGCCAAAGATGCCGCCGCGCTGGATGCGTATATCGCCGAAGTGCGCCAAGCGTTTGATTTTGCCGATTGCGAAGTGGTGAGCGCGAAACACGGGCTACGCATCGGCAACCTACTGGCAAAGCTGAAAACCTATCTGCCCGAAAGCGTGCCGATGTATCCCGAAGATATGATTACCGATAAATCCAACCGTTTTTTGGCGGCGGAAATCGTGCGCGAAAAGCTGTTCCGCTATCTGGGCGAAGAGCTGCCTTATGCGATGAACGTGGAAGTGGAAAAGTTTGACGCGGGCGAGGGCATTTATCATATTTATGTTGCCGTGTTGGTGGATAAAGAAAACCAAAAGCCGATTGTGATTGGCAAGGGCGGCGAAAAGCTGAAAAAAATCTCTACAGAAGCGCGGCTGGATATGGAAAAGCTGTTTGATTGCAAGGTGTTTTTGAAGGTGTGGGTGAAAGTGAAATCGGGGTGGGCGGATGATGTGCGGTTTTTGAAGGAGTTGGGGTTATGAGAGAGCCTAGATTAGCGTTGGTTTTATTGGTTTTGCTGATGATGCTGTCGCTGGCGGTCGTGGCTTTTTTATTGGCGCGGATGCCGCAAAAATTTTATGAGAAATTTGATTCCATGCGCCGCGATTCGCCATTGGACGGGTTGCGCGGCGCGTTGGCAACTTGCGTATTTGCTCACCATTTTTATTTGATGTATCGCTGGAATACAGAAGGACAATGGAGCGTAGCTGATAATTTTGGTTTGCATTGGATGTATTTTGCGCAGAATCTTGGCGCGATTCCCGTTAGCTTGTTTTTTATGATTACAGGCTTTCTTTTTCTTAATAAACTCAAACAAAAAGAAATCAATTGGAAAAACTTATACATCGCGCGCATTCGGCGGATTATGCCGTTGTATCTGCTGTCGCTACTGTTTGTGGTGTATGCCAGCTTTAAAGCAGTGGGCGTGGAAAATGTGGCGTTTTGGGATGGCGCAGATTGGCTTTTTCACTGGGCAACTTTTCGCTATCTGCCATTGAATGATTTTGTTAGCTTTGTTTCCAATGCAGGCGTGCAATGGACGTTGCTTTATGAATGGGGGTTTTATTTCAGCCTACCATTTATTCATACGGCGATGCATCAATTGCCTGCGAGCAACAAAAAGCAATGGGGCGTGATTGCCTTGTGCGGCGCGTTATTCGGCTGGATTATCACGCAAACCGATACCCACCATTATTGGCAATTTGTGCTCTCCGCTGTGGCGGTGAGTTTGAGCGGGGTGCTGTTGCCATGGATACAACAATATAAAAAATGGCTGAATGTGGCAGTGCCGCTTTTGCTATTGGCAACGGCATTTTTATTTCCGCCTTACACACCGCTTAACCGCATTTTGGTGGCGTTGCTGTTTGTGATGCTGGCAGGCGGTTACGATTTTGGTGGCATTTTGCGCCATCGCGGCATGAAAATGCTGGGCGATATGAGTTACAGCATTTATTTGATGCATGGTGTGGTGCTGTACGGTGTGTTTATGCTGGGTGGTTGGTTTGATTTCCAAGTGCATGGTTTGCTAGCATACACGGCAACGTTTCCGATTGTTTTTGTGCTGGTGGTTTTGCTCTCGGGGGCTACTTATTTTGGCGTGGAGCGTCCATTTTTACAGCGACACAAGTCAGATAAGCCATCTTAAAATCCAACCACAAAAAGCAGCCTGAAAACGGTTCTACCCATTTTCAGGCTGCCTCAATCTATGTGTGTTTACAAATAAACAATCTCCCCGCTGCGCCCCCTGCTTTGCTCGCTCGCCCACCAAACAAAATCAGGCGTAATGTCTGCCATATCCTTGCGCTCCGCCGCCGTTTCCCCAGGGTGGGTTTTAATGCGCTGCGGCGAATTAATCGACCCTGGCACCAACACATTCGCGCGCAAATTCGGAAAGCGCTCCCATTCATCCGCCGCCACTTTGCACAAATAATTCAACGCCGCCTTGCTCGCGCCAAAGCCGCCCCAATACGCCTGCGGTGCTTCGCCGTGGCTTTCGCCCACAAAAATCACCGAAGCATCGGGCGATTCTTTCAGCATCGGCAACACCGCCCGCGTCAAAGCCATCGGTGCCACCGTGTTGATGCGATACTGGTTCACCCACTCCGCCACCGTTTGAAAATCCAACGGCGAGAGCGCGTAAAAATAGCTCGCGCAATGAATCACCCCATCCAATTTGCCCTGCGTCGCCTCTGCCAACGTGCGCGCCAGTTGTTCAAATTCCAGCTCCTGCGCGCCCATCATGTCAAAGCAAATTGCAAACGGCTCCACGCTGCCCGCCGCCAACACCTCGTCATACACCTTTTCCAATTTCTTTTGACTGCGCCCCAGCAACACCACCGTTGCCCCCGCCGCCGTGCAAGACTTCGCCACTTCCGCGCCCAAGCCCTGCGATGCGCCCGTTACCAATATCACTTTGTTTGCTAATGCGTTGTTTTCCAATGATTTCGTTGCCATTTCAATCTCCTTGTCTCTAAAAAATTTCAGCCGAAGCCAGCAGCAACGCGCGGCAGCCTGCGTAGCGAAGCGGAGTTGCGAAGCTAAAACCCAGCTCCAATTTAGCATAAAATTACGCTTTTTAACATAAACATCTATAATGTCCACCTGCTTTCAGGCTGCCTTTTGCCTATTTTTTGCCAGAGCAGGCGTTTCGCCGCCTACCACGAGCAGGGGCAAGCCCCTGCACCCCATGCAGCATTAACCATTCCTTGTCCATTTTCAGGCTGCCTATTGGAGTAGAAACTGTTTAGTGGGATATGAGGCAGCCTAAAACCTTTGCAAAACCTCAACGGCAGCCTGAAATCTAAAAGGGAACGGCGGCAGTTCGCTACCAAATGGCTTATTAACGCAGAGCATCGCTGTTTTACCCAAATATCGGCGAGCCGCCAATGCCCCATCGGTTGCAAATTTTTCAAAGGTTTCAGCCTGAAACCCACAACCAATGGAACTTGCAGAAACCTTTGCCAAGCCCGCAACCCAATGGAGCGTCAGCGGCTCGCCAACATTTCCCCCAACCCGATTAAACACACCATTTAGCAACTAGCCGTTGCTGCCCCATTTTAGTTTTCAGGCTGCCTTACAACCCAATAAACAGCCCCCGATAGGCAGCCTGAAACAGCCACCCAATCCCCCCACCATGCCCACCATCCTCCTTATCCGCCCCGAAAACCGCCTCGTCCCCGACATCGCCATCTGCGCCGCCGCAGGCTGGCAAGCCATCCCCTTTTCCCCCATCCGCATCGCCCCCATCGCCGAAACCCTTTTCAGGCTGCCTCAAATCATCGCCCCCGCCCAAGCTCTGTTTTGGGTTAGCCCCACCGCCGTAGAAATCGCCGCCCCCCATATAGGCAGCCTGAAAATGAGCAAAGCGAATTTCAGCGAAGCCAAAATGAGTGCAACGAATTTCGGTGAAGCCTACCTCTCCATCGCCCACATCGCCGTTGGCAGCCAAACCGCCCAAGCCCTGCGCCAACAAGGCTTCATCAATATCCACGCCCCAGCCCATGGCAACGACAGCGAAGCCGCCCTCGCCCTGCCCATTTGGCGCAACCTGCCGCCAAGCAGCCGCATCGTCATCATACGCGGGCAAGGCGGGCGCGAACACCTCGCCCAAGCCCTACGCCAGCGCGGTTTTGCCGTGCAATACGCCGAATGCTACCAACGCATCAGCCAGCCGCTCAACTGGGCGCAGTTTCAGGCTGCCCAACCCCAAGCTGCATGGATAACCACCGCCCAGCTCGCCCAAGAGCTGTTTACACAATGCCCACAAGCATTTAGGCAAAATCTCAAATCCTTGCTATACTTCACACAACACCCGCGCATCGCCCAAACCCTAACCGCGCTTGGCGCACAACACGTCCACAGCGTAGCCCAACTCAGCGATGCGCTTCACCATTTTTCATCACGGAGCAATCCCCAATGACCGAAAACGCACAAAATCAGCAGCCTGAAAACCAAGCTGCCAGCAATAAACAGCCCATTGAAAACAAAGCCACCGAACCCCAAAAGCAGCCTGAAAAACCCACCCCCGCCACACCCAAGCAGCCTGAAAAACAAGCGCAACAGCAGCCTGAAAAACACCTCGACCCCGTGCAGCCCCAGCCCATCGTCATCCAACAAAAAAGCAGCGGCGGGCGCGGCATCGCCACAGGCGCGCTCGTGCTCTCGCTGATTGCACTGGGCGCAAGCGGCTTTTTATTCGTGCAAGGGCAAAACGTGCTCAAACAACAAGAAATGCGCATCGGGCAAGATTTGAACAAAGCCGCGCTGGGCAACAGCGAAAACGCCGCGCTGCTGCAATCCACCCTCGCCAAACAAGCCGAGCTGGACGCGCAGCTCAACAAAATCCTGCAAAACGAAGGCGACACCGCGCAAACCCTAGACGGCATCCACCGCGCCTACGCCGAGCTGCTCAAAGGGCGCGTAAACTGGCTGGTGGACGAAATTGAAGTAACCCTAAACACCGCATCGCAACAGCTCTTGCTATCAGGCAATGTGCCCGTTGCCACCGCCGTGTTAGAAAACGTAGAACAACGCCTCAGCCGCTTTGAGCAGCCTGAATTGCTGCCCATCAAACAAGCCATCAGCCAAGATTTGGCGGCGCTCAAAAACCGCCCCTATCTCAATATTTCCGCCACCGCCCTGCGCTTAGACCGCTTGGAAAGCGCGGTGGACAGCCTGCCGCTGCTGGTGGACAGCACCATGAACGCCCAAAACGCCGAGCCCGCGCCCACCTCCAAAGCGGGCAGCTTCTGGGCACGCGCATGGGACAACACCAGCGAGCTGGTCAAAAGCATGGTAGAAGTGCGTAAACTAGACAACAACGATGCCATGCTCATCGGCTCGGAACAAGTGTTCTACCTGCGCGAAAACCTGCGGATGCGCCTGTTGGACGCGCGGTTAGCCCTGTTGCAACACAACAGCGAAGTCTATCAAAACGACCTTGCTGCCATCGAAGAAACCGTTAAACGCTACTTTGACGTGCAATCGCCCAACACCCAAACATGGCTCAAAGAAGTGGGCGAGCTTAAATCCGTAGAAATCCGCATGATTTCAGACGAATCGCTCAAAGCCAGCCTTGCCGCCGTGCGCGATTATCAAAACAACGTGCGCACCGCGCTGCCTGTGGTGCTGCCTGAAAGCAAACCCGCTGCTCCCGCTGCCCCTGCCGCATCCGCGCCGAAAGCCGCATCTGAACCTGCGCCCGTGGTTATACCTCCCGCAGCCGCTGCCTCCGAACCCAAATCCGAAAAAGCAGACAGCAAAGCCGCCAGCCAGCCCGCATCCAAGCCAGCCGCTTCCGAGCCAGCCGCTAAACCCGCCAACGAAGCCAAAGGAGCCAAAGCATGAAACAGCTCATTTGGATAATCTTCCTATTTCTCTGCGCCATCGGGCTTGCCATGCTCGCCAAAACCTACACCGGCAACGTTTATTTCGTGGTGGAGGGCTATTCGCTGCGGATGAACCTGAACTTCTTCATCATCGCTGCTTTGCTGAGCGTGTTCGTGTGGTATTTGCTGATTAAATTACTGGTGAGCATTTTCGGCACGCCGCACCGGTTAAGCCAGTTCGGCGCATCGCGCCGCAGCCGCAAAGCCGCGCAGGAGCTCAACGCCGCAGGCTTGGCATATTTTGAAGGCAAGTTCCAAGAAGCCGCGCAACATGCTGACAAAGTGCTGGCAAACAAACAGGCGGGCGACAATCGCATGCTTGCCCTGATGCTCGCCGCGCACGCCGCCGACCAAAGCCACAACACCGAAGCGCGCGACCAATATCTGAACGACATCGCCCAGCTGCCCGGCAAAGCCCAGCTATCGCGCCATTTGCTGCTGGCTGAAAGCGCACTGAATCAACAAGATTACGACACCGCCAACACCCATCTCACCGCCGCCGCCCAAATCAACCCGCGCCTTACCCGCTTGGCGCGCTTGCAACTGCGCATGGCGTTAGACAAGGGCGACGCGCTGGATATTTTGGACAAAACCGAAAAACTGCACCGCGCGGGTGCGATGAACGAAACCGAAGCGCAACAAACCGCCGAAGTCGCCTACCGCAAACTGCTGGATTTGGCGACCGATGCCGCGGGCATGAAAGCCTGTCTCAAACGCATCCCCGAAACCCTGCGCAACAACGCCCTGAACGTTGCCATCGCCAGAAAATACAACGAGTTGGGTTTATACGACCAAGCCATCGCATGGGTAAACACCCATTACCCCGCCACGCGCGATGCCAATTTGCTGCCCCCGTTCGTTGCCAGCGTGCGTTATTTGGACGACCGCCGCCAGCAAAAAGCCATTGACACAGGCGATGCGTGGCTCAAAGACAACCCCAAAGATTCGCGTTTGCTGATGTATTTGGGTGAACTTGCCGCGCAAAAACAACTGTGGGGCAAAGCCCAAAGCTACCTAGAAGCCAGCCTTGCGCTGCATCCCACGCCGCAAACCCGCCTTGTGCTGGCAAAAGTGTACGACCATTCAGCGCGCCAAGATGCCGCGCAAGAACAACGCCGTTTAGCGTTGGACAGCATTAGCGAAGAATAGCGTAAACCGTTTTCGCGTCGCCCAACCGCGTTTCAGGCTGCCTATGGAAGATGAGGCAGCCTGAAAACGTTAAACGCATCACACGGCGCACTAAGGCAGCCTGAAACCTCTGCAAAACCCCAACGGCAGCCTGAAATCTAAAATGGAACGGCGGCGGCTCGCCGCCAAATGGCTGATTAAACAAAGCATGACAGGTTTGCCAAGATGTCGGCGAGCCGCCGACGCTCCATCGGTTATAGGTTTTGCAAAGGTTTCAGCCTGAAACACCGTTTGGCGCAGCAACAACGTACTTTGCAATAAACCAGCCCGCGCCCGCCGCAACCCCAAAGGCAGCCTGAAAACCAGTCCAGCCAAGCAAACACCATTCAACCCCGTTTTCAGGCTGCTTCATCCGAAAAAAGGAATCCCCATGACCAACCCCGTCCGCCTATCCAAACGCATGGCAGAACTCGGCATCTGCTCACGCCGCGAAGCCGACAGCTACATAGAAAAAGGCTGGGTGCGCGTAAACGGCATCCCCGCCGTGCTCGGGCAAAAAGTCAGCCCCGCCGACCGCATAGACCTCAACAAACAAGCCCACGAACAACAAGCCAACCGCGTAACCATTTTGCTGAACAAACCCGTCGGCTTCGTGAGCGGGCAGCCTGAAAAAGACTACCGCGCCGCCGTTGAGCTCATCACCGCCGAAAACCAATGGAGCGGCGACACCAGCCGTATCGCCTTCCACCCCAGCCACACCCGCAATCTCGCCCCCGCAGGCAGGCTAGACATCGATTCGGTCGGCCTGCTGGTGCTCACCCAAGACGGGCGCATCGCCAAACAGCTCATTGGCGACAACGGCAACAGCGAAAAAGAATACCTTGTGCGCGTGAAAGGCAGCCTGAAAGAGAACGGGCTTGCCCTGCTGAACCACGGATTAAGCTTGGACGGCGAAAAACTGCGCCCCGCCCAAGTAAGCTGGCAAAACCAAGACCAGCTGCGCTTCGTGTTGAAGCAAGGCAAAAAACGCCAAATCCGCCGCATGTGCGAGCTGGTGGGGCTGCGCGTGGTCGGCTTAAAACGCATCCGCGTCGGGCGCATCAAACTGGGCGCGTTGCCGCAGGGAAAATGGCGCTATCTGCAAGCGAACGAACGCTTTTAACCGCGCTGCCTACACCCCGTCCCGCCGCCAAAAACCGCTTGCAATTCTGCCGCAAAACCGTATAATCCGCGCTTTCACACGAAACGCGGATGTGGCGAAATTGGTAGACGCACCAGATTTAGGTTCTGGCGCCGCAAGGTGTGAGAGTTCGAGTCTCTCCATCCGCACCACACTCAAAAAAGCAGCCTGAAAAATGGCTGTTTTTTTACGTCTTTTACAGTCTCATAGCATATACAACCATTTGAAACCAAACAAATAATTGTCTTATCCGCCCTTGCAAAATCCCCCTTTTGTTGTCTTATAGCATCTCATAGCGTTTCTTGAAATCAACCATACGCAGGGGGTATATTTGGGGGCATTTTTCCAACCCTTAAAAAAATACCCCCAAAATGCCCTTAAACGACCGCCAAATCAAGAACGCTAAACCCAAAGAGAAAGACTACAAGCTAACGGATGGAAAAGGCTTGTATTTGCTTATCACACCAGCAGGCGGCAAGTTATGGCGATTGAAATATCGCATCGCTGGCAAAGAGAAAACCCTAGCTATTGGAAAATACCCCCAAATTAGCCTTGTGCAAGCGCGAGAAGCCGCCATCAAGGCAAAATGCGATATAGCACAAGGCAGCGACCCTAACGCGCTTAAACAGCAAGCCAAAGCCCAAAGCGCAAACAGCTTGCAAGCCATCGCCTTGCAATGGCACGCCCAAAACATCCCACGCTGGAAGCCCAACCATGCCCATAGGGTATTAACCTACTTGCAAACGGACGTATTCCCCCATCTTGGCAGCATGGATATACGCACTATCAGCGTGCAAGATGTTAAAACCACGCTGGAACGAGTAACCAGCCACAACGTTGCCGAAAAGATAAGGCAATGGCTAGGCGCAATCTATCACTATGCCGCCATGCTGGAAATAACCGACCGTAACCCCGCTGGTGTATTGCAAGGCGTTATCCACCGCCCACCCGTGAAGCATATGCCCGCCTTGCCCGCCGCCGAGCTGGAAACCTTTTACAGCCGCCTGAAAGCCGCCCACATTGCCCACAGCAACAGAATAGCCATCATGTTACTTATGCTAACGTTTACACGCAGCAACGAGCTACGCGGGGCACAATGGCAAGAGATGGATTTTCAGGCTGCCATTTGGCACATCCCCGCCCATCGCATGAAAATGAATCGCCCCCACGCCGTACCGCTGGCAGATTGGACGCTGGAACTATTACACGAGCTGCAAGCCATCACAGGCAGCAGCCCCTTTTTGTTTCCCAGCAGAACCAAACTAGACAGCTATATCAGCGAAAACACGCTAGGCAAGATTATTCACAACATGGGCTATAAGGGCATTGCCACCCCGCACGGATTTAGAAGCCTAGCGAGCAGCACGCTAAACGAACAAGGCTTTAATCCCGCCGCCATAGAGCGGCAACTTGCCCACGAACAGGAAAACGCCGTAGCCAAAGCCTACAACCGCGCCGATTACTGGCAAGAGCGCGTTAGGTTTATGCAATGGTATTGCGATTACCTGAAAGCCAAATATCAAGCCATTAACACCAGCCCGCTGGTTTTTTAATCGCCCTTTACTTACGCCCCTATATAGGAAACCCTTTTTTTAGTGGGAATAGTGGGAATTGTGTAAAGATTATTGATAAATAAAGAAAAAAAATTCCCACTAATTCCCACTCGTTCCCACTGATTTTTTTAAATTGCACATATCACATTGTTTACAAACATAAATTTTCACATCCATAGAATAATTATTCAGTGGGAATTTGTTTAAAAACAAAGGTGTATACGTATGGAAACACCCTATCACATGGCAGAAAACAGTAAAAAAAGGGCAAAACAGCCTTTTGAGACTTGATTTAATCCCATTTTGGGATATAATGCCAACATGAAAATCATCTCACTATCCACCCTAAAAGCCTTTTGGGAACAGCATCCCGATGCAGAGCAGCCATTGAAAGCATGGCACGCAGAAGCAAAAGCCGCCCAATGGCGCGATATGCACGACATCAAGCGGCAATTTGGCACGGCGAGCGTACTCAAAAACAACCGTGTTGTATTCAATATCAAAGGCAATCACTACCGCTTAATTGTTTCGTTTTGGTTTTCCGCGCAATACGCCTATATCAAATTCATAGGTACACACGCACAATACGACCAAATTAACGCCGAAACAGTAGAGCCATAAGGAGAACCACCATGCCCCCATTAAAACCCATTCGCAACGAAACAGAATACCGCACCGCACTGGCAGTGCTATCACGCTTCTTTGACAGCAACCCCGACGCAGCAAACCAAGAGAGCAGCGACTACCACGAAGTATTAGCCGCGCTGGTGGAGCAATACGAAGCCGCCCACTACCCGATTGACCCGCCTCACCCGATTGAAGCCATTAAATTCCGCATGGAGCAAGAGGGCTTAACCGTAAAAGACATGGGCGGCATCATAGGCAAGCCTAACCGCGTGTATGAAGTATTCAATG
>CAUVGV010000050.1:0-12574 GCA_963551505.1 uncultured Kingella sp. | reverse complement strand
TAAATCAACAATTTTTGCATTTTAGCCTTGACGTGAAATACAGTATCTTTTGTGTGTGGATAGACAGCGGATTATTTTTTACCACTGTCGTTGCCTTTGCCGTCCGCATTCAGCGCGGGAAGGGCGTTCCATTCTTTGGCTAGCTGCGGAAAGGCTTGCTCAAAATCCACCGTGTTGGCATCGGTCGCTTGCAGGGTGAACTGCGGCGTGCGGGTGTAGTGGTTGTAGGCTTCCATTTTGATGCGCAAGCCGTGCTCCATCAAGCCGCTGAGGTTTTCCATTCGCATAGTGGCGAAGTACGCCAGCAGCCTGCCTTTGCCGTCGTAGTAAAACTCGTATTCAACGGGCGGCTGTTTATCCGCGATAGCGCTAGTCATGTCTTGTACCGCGCTGCCGATAGCGTCTAGGCCGGCAACAAAGCGGTCGTAATCGGCTTGGCTGATGTTGGCGTTGCCGGGTTTGCCTTGCTCGCGCAATTGCTGTTGCAGGCTTTGGAACAGGGCTTTGGTGCTTTCCACGCTTTGCTTGCTGTTGGAATGCAACGCGATGCGATGGCGCGCGCCAATTTTGCGGGCGGTGTCGTTTAGGGGTAGGGTGGTAAAGGCATCATCGCCCAATGCTTTGGCGCTTTCGTCCACGGCTTTGGGCAGCGCGCGCCATACATCGGCAAAGGGGATTTTGTTTTGCCATTGCTTAGGCAGCCTGAAACGCACAATCGGTTTGTCGGCAGACAGCTCCGACTCAGCCGCAGGCAGCCCCAGCTCAAACGCGCCCAAGTCCACATACGCCGTTTGCGCTTTGATGTCCAACTGCATCGGCACTTTCAGGCTGCCTAATGCGTTGCGCGTTTCGTAGTGCAACTCGGGCACCAATTCTATTTTGCCGCGTGGCAAATCCACCGCGCCTGTGTAGTGAACCGAGACGGCGTTAAACAGCGTGTAAGCTATTTTGTCGTTTCTGGCTTGGTCTTTTTGCGATTTTTGGCGAATTTCGTTTTGTTCTGCCGCGCTTAATGGTTTTTTGTCGAGCTGTGCCCACTCCGCGTTCCATTTTACGTCGCGCTCAATGCGTTCATGACGTTTCTGGCGCGATTGCTCGGTTTCATACAGCGCAAAAGTGGCTTTGCCCGATAGGTTGTATTGCGTGTCTTGCTTAAACTGCCGCTGCATACCGTGGCGATACAAATCGGCAGGCTTGCTTGGCGCAGCCTGCATACTGCCACACGCGCTTAACGCCAGCGCAACCGCGCCTGCCAAGCTGGATTTCAAAATAGTTTTCATCGCGATAAACCTTTTTTAACAGAGGAAACACATATCTTAACGGTTTTCAGGCTGCCTGAAAATAAGCCATCGCCTGCGCTCATCCATTTTCCTTTTTCAGGCTGCTTATTCCCGATAGTTTCACTCAACAATGCTAAAATACCGCACCACGCACATCACACAAAGGAACAATCATGGCTCTACTGCAAATCGCCGAACCCAACCGCGCCGCCGCGCCGCATCAACACCGCCTTGCCATCGGCATAGACCTTGGCACCACCAACAGCCTAGTCGCCACCGTACGCAGCGGCGCAGCCGAATGCCTGCCCGATGAAACAGGCGCGGTATCGCTGCCATCGGTGGTGCGCTATTTGGAAAACGGCGGCAAAGCCATCGGCAAAGCCGCGCTGGACGCGCAAAAAATAGACCCGCACAACACCATCTCGTCCGCCAAGCGGCTCATCGGGCGCAAGCTGCCCGAAATTGACGCAGCGCATCTGCCCTATTGCTTTGCCGACAACGACAAAATCATCGAATTGCACACCAAACACGGCAAAAAAACGCCGATAGACATCTCCGCCGACATCTTAGGCAGCCTGAAAAGCCGCGCCGAAGCCAGCCTTGGCGGCGAACTGGTGGGCGCGGTGATTACCGTGCCCGCCTATTTTGACGACGCGCAACGCCAAGCCACCAAAGATGCCGCGCGGCTGGCAGGGCTGAACGTGCTGCGCCTGCTCAACGAACCGACCGCCGCTGCCATTGCCTACGGCTTGGACAACGGCGCGGAAGGCACGTTTGTGGTGTACGACTTGGGCGGCGGCACGTTTGACGTATCCATTTTGCAGTTAAGCAAAGGGCTGTTTCAAGTGAAAGCCACAGGCGGCAACTCCGCGCTCGGCGGCGACGATTTTGACCACCGCCTGTTTTGCCACATTGTTGAAAACAATCAACTTTCCATTACCGATGAACGCGACGCGCAGCTTCTGCTCGGCTTGGTGCGCGAAGCCAAAGAAACATTAAGCAGGCAGCCTGAAACCCGCATTCAGGCTGCCTTGCAAAGCGGCAAAACCCTTGATGCCGTTATCACCCGCAGCGAATTTCATGCGCTCACGCAGCATCTGGTCGCCAAAACCCTAGAACCCGTTAAACAAGCCTTAAAAGACGCAGGCATCAGCAAAAGCGAAGTCAAAGGCGTGATTATGGTGGGCGGCGCAACCCGCATGCTGCACGTGCAACAAGCCGTTGCCAACTTTTTCGGGCAAACCCCGCTCACCAACCTGAACCCCGACCAAGTCGTCGCACTCGGTGCAGCCATGCAAGCCAATATTCTTGCGGGCAACAAAAGCGACAACGACTGGCTGCTGCTGGACGTAACCCCACTATCGCTCGGCTTGGAAACCTACGGCGGCTTGGCAGAAAAAATTATCCCGCGCAACAGCACCCTGCCCACCGCCCGCGCGCAAGATTTCACTACCTTTAAAGACGGGCAAACCGCGATGACCATTCACGTTGTGCAAGGCGAGCGCGAAATGGTTGCCGACTGCCGCAGCTTGGCAAAATTCACCCTGCGCGGCATTCCGCCGATGGTGGCAGGCGCGGCACGCATCCGCGTAACCTTCCAAGTGGACGCAGACGGGCTGCTTTCCGTATCCGCCCGCGAGCAAACCACAGGCGTGCAAGCGCAGATAGAAGTCAAACCGTCCTACGGCTTGGACGACGACACCATCACGCAAATGCTGCGCGAGAGCATGGCAAACGCCCAAGACGATGCCGCCGCCCGCGCCCGCGCCGAAGCCCGCGTGGAAGCGCAAAGCCTGATTGACGCGGTAGAAGCCGCATTGGCATTGGACGGCGACTTGCTCACCGCCGAGCAAACCGCCGAAATTCGCGCCCAAATGAGCGCGCTTACCGCGCTGCTGCCCGATGCCGATGCCGCCACCATTCGCGCCGCCGTGCAAACCCTGTCGCACGGCACAGACGAATTCGCCGCACGACGCATGAATCGGAATATCCAACGCGCCTTGCAAGGCGTGAACGTGGAGAGTTTGTAGCAATGGATAGGCAGCCTGAAAGAGCGTTTTCTCATTTTCAGGCTGCCTAAATCTTGGTGAAATCCTCAACCGCCGTCATGCCCGCGCAGGCGGTAATCTGGTTTGATGTTCAGAGAAATAATTGTAAAAACAATCCGTTGTTGTAGGTCGGGCATTTATGCCCGACAAACATTGCTAAAACGTCGGGCATAAATGCCCGACCTACTCAGGTTTTGCAAAGGTTTCAGACTGCCTATTGGTTTAGCAATACCGCCACAATGCCTATCGCCCTATACAAAGGCAGCCTGAAAACTCTTTCGCCAGCGCACGGCTTGCCAGCAAGCCGTAGGGAGCGCGGTTCGCCGTTTCAGGCTGCCCCAAGCATTCGCCCCCGCGTTTAGGCAGCCTGAAACGCCGTTCCACCGAAGAAAGGTTTTTCAGGCTGCCTAAACACGAAAAGGCAGCCTGAAAACCAAAACGGAGCAGCGGCGGCTCGCCGTCAAATAGCGGGGCGATTAGGTTTGCGCTGGCTGTTAGCAATGTTGGCAAGCTACCGATGCACCGTTGTGTTAGCCAATATATTTTCAGGCTGCCTTGTAACCATGCAAGGCAGCCTGAAAACGAATATAGCCAGTAGGGCGTGTGGCTTTGCCACGCACGCGGTTGGCACATTCCCAGCCCAAGTCCGCGTGCGTGCCTGCGGCAAACCCTACGCGCTGTTTACCTTTGCTTGGGCATAGAACGCTTTTCAGGCTGCCTCAAAGCATCAAGGCAGCCTGAAATCATAAAAACCCAACCATCGCATCCCCCCGTTTACCGCACGGGTTAATACCGAATCAACATCGCCCCCCAAACAAAGCCGCCGCCGATGCCTTCTATCATCAGATGCTGCCCGCGTTGGATGCGTCCGTCTTTAATGCCCACATCCAGCGCGAGCGGGATGGACGCGGCGGAAGTGTTGGCGTGTTCTTGCACGGTGAGGATGATTTTTTCTTCGGGCAAGCCCAGATGCTTGGCGGTGGAATCGATGATGCGCTTGTTGGCTTGATGCGGCACCAGCCAATCCACTTGCTCGGCGGTGTAGCCCGCTTCGTGCAACACTTCATCGGCAACAGCGGCAAGCTGTTTCACGGCAAATTTAAACACGCCTTGCCCGTCCATTTGCAAAAACGGCGTGCCGCAGACCGCGCCATTGGCGATTTGCGCGGGCGTGTTCAACAGCGATAAATAGTTGCCATCGGCGTGCAGCTTGCTGTGGATGATGCCGATTTCATCGCTCGCGCCCAGCACCACCGCGCCCGCGCCGTCGCCAAACAGCACACAAGTGCGACGGTCGCTCCAATCCATGATGCGACTGAACGTGTCCGCGCCAATCACCAACGCTTTCTTTGCCATGCCGCTTTTGATGTAGGCATCGGCGGTTGCCATCGCGTACACAAAGCCCGCGCACACAGCTTGCACATCAAACGCGGGGCAGCCTGAAATGCCCAATTTTTGCTGCACAATGGTGGCAGCGGCGGGGAACTGCATATCGGGCGTGGCGGTGGCAACGATGATTAAATCAATCTCGCTGGCGGCGATGCCCGCATCATCCAACGCGCGCAGGGCGGCGGCGTGGGCTAAATCGCTGGTTTTTTCGTTGTCGGCGGCGATGTGGCGGGCTTTGATGCCTGTGCGCGTGGTAATCCATTCGTCTGACGTATCAACGCGCTGGGCAAGTTCTTCGTTGCTGACGCGGTGGGCGGGCAGGTAGCTGCCGGTGCCGAGGATTTTGGCGTGTTTCATGGGCGGTTCTCGCAGGGAAAAATGGCGGCATTGTATGCAATCTTGTGGGTTTGCTCAATTTATAGTTGATTAAAATCGCAATGATACGGCGTTGCCAACGCCCTGATGTACTGTTCGTATACGGCGGACGCTGGCGCCTTGTCTCATTTTTATTTTAATCAACTATAGTTTTCCTATGTTTGCATAGCGGGGGCAGTCTGAATATTTGCCATGTGCACGGCTTGCCAGCAAGCCGTAGGAGGCGCGGGTTGATGTTTCAGGCTGCCCAAGCCTTTGCGCTCGCGTTTAGGCAGCCTGAAACTGTTGCAAAACCCCAGTAGGTCGGGCATTTATGCCCGACGTTTTTAGTTGTGCGTTGTGTCGTATTTAAGATAAATATGCCCGTGTTTGTCGGGCATAAATGCCCGACCTACGGATAAACTTTGCGCATCGTCGGACAAGCGCATGCTTGTTCCCGAAAAAAGCATGCTCCGTTCGGCTGGACGTAGGGGAAAGGGTGGCAGTATTAAACAGTTGCGAAGGGTTGAGGCAGCCTGAAATCCAATCTATCCAGCAAAAAACCGCATGGCTCAACACCAAGCGGTTTTGGTTTTCAGGCTGCCTCTACAATGCCCAAAGGCAGCCCGAAACGCTTGCGCCACAGCAACGCCAAGAGTGGGTATGGCGGCGATACGCCATGTTCTGTTGCAAACTACGCGAAGGGTTGAGGCAGCCTGAAAAGAAGGGCAACAAGATTTGCCCGCCACCGCTCGTTTTCGCTTCGCCACCCCGCTTTGCTACGCCGCCCGCCTCGCGCGTATAATTTGCCCTTTCTGCAACTCGTCCACAAAGGAAACCCCATGCAATTTACCCTTGCCGCCGCCGCGCTGCCCGAAGCGGCGCAATTATTTGTTTGCACCGAAGCCAGCCAGCTTCACGATGAAACCGCGCAATTGTTGTGTAACAGCTTGGATGAAAAAGACAGCTTTGCCGAAACCAAACTGCCCGTTTCAGGCAGCCTGAAAAGCATCGCCGTGCTGCGTTTTGCCGATTTGCAAACCGAAACGCTGCAAAAAGCCGCCAAAGAAGCCGCCGCATGGGCGCAAAAACAAAAAACGTTGGCGATTGATTTAAACCCCTTATGCGCCGAAAACGCGCCGCGCGTGGTGGCTGCGCTGGTGGCGGCGATTGGCGAGGCGGTGTACCGTTTTGACCGCTTCAAAAAAGAAGCCAACCCCGCCAAGCTCGCGCAAGTGCAGTTTGTGCACGCGCAGCATGGTGATGAAATTCAGGCTGCCTTAAACCGCGCCGAAGCCTTGTTATACGGCGTGAACCTATGCAAAGACTTGGGCAACACAGGCTCAAACATCTGCACGCCCACTTATCTTGCCGAAACCGCTGCCCGCGAAGCGCAGGCTGTGGGCGCGGAAGCCAAAATTTTGGGCGGCGATTACATCCGCGAAAATATGCCGTCCTTTTGGGGCGTAGCCAAAGGCAGCAAAGAAGAGCCGAAGCTATTGGAACTGCGCTATTTTGGCGCGGCGGATAAAGCGGCACAGCCGATTGTGTTGGTGGGCAAGGGTTTAACCTTTGACAGCGGCGGCATCTCGTTGAAACCCGGCGAAGGCATGGACGAGATGAAATACGATATGTGCGGCGCGGCGGCGATGATTGGCACGTTTGTCGCCGCCGCCAAAGCCAAGCTGCCGATTAACTTGGTAACCGTGGTCGCCACTTGCGAAAATATGCCCGATGGCGGCGCGTCCAAACCGGGCGATGTGGTCAAAGCCATGAACGGCACCACCATTGAAAACCTAAATACCGATGCCGAGGGGCGTTTGGTGCTGTGCGACGCGCTCACTTATGTGGAACAAAACTTTAAGCCGCAAGCCGTGATTGATGCCGCCACGCTCACAGGCGCATGCATCATTGCGCTGGGACACGTTGCCAGCGGCGTGATGGGCAACGACCAAGATTTGGTGGACGCGCTGCTGGCCGCCGCGCGCGAAAGCAACGATAAAGCATGGCAGTTGCCGCTGTTCCCCGAATACAAGGAACAACTCAAATCCAATTTTGCCGATTTGCAAAACATCGGCGGCCGCCCCGCTGGCACCATCACCGCCGCCACCTTCTTGGCGCACTTTGCCGAAAACTACAAATGGGCGCATTTGGACATCGCAGGCACGGCATGGAAGTCGGGCGCACAAAAAGGCGCGACAGGGCGACCTGTGGCGTTGCTGTTGCAGTATTTGAGTAATCAGGCGCAATAAGCCGCGTTGTTATTTATTCAATATTAAAAGACAGCCTGAAAACCGTGTTTACTTGCTTTGCTTGGTTAAACTGTGTTTTCAGGCTGCCTCAATCTTGTTTACATCACCCCACCATGACCCACCTAGACCTCGCCGCTCTGTTTATCCTTATCGCCATCCCGCTGCTCGCTATCGCCGCGCTGTGGCAGCTTTACATCATGCTCAGCGAAACCTACACGCTCAACCGCTATCAAAAGCAGCCGCACCAAATGCTGTGGATTGCCATCAGCCTGTTTTTCACATTTAGCCTTAGCGTGTATTGGTATTGCCCCAACGCCCGCAAAAAAGGCATCCTGTTCGCCCTGCTTGGCAGCGCAGGCATCATCTGCTATGCGCTGGGTATGTGGTACAAAAGCCGTGCTTAAAAGGCAGCCTGAAATATATTGACGTGGTGTGTGTAGCTTTGCCACGCACCGTTTCATGATATGCACACCCGTTCACACGTTCTACGCGCTGATTAAATCAGCAACGGCTTTATTTATCCCACAACAAAAGGCAGCCTGAAATGGAGTAACCCCCTTTTCAGGCTGCCTATTCTGTAAACAAACGTAAAGCAATCCCCCCGCAAAAAGCGTACAATGCCACCCCGCAACCCCACCACAGCAAAGGAACCATCATGGCACAAATCTCTCCCATCCCTGAAATCATCGCCGACATCAAAGCAGGCAAAATGGTCATCATCACCGATGCCGAAGACCGCGAAAACGAAGGCGACCTTGTGATGGCGGCGCAGTTTGTAACGCCCGAAGCCATCAATTTTATGATTAAACACGCGCGCGGCTTGGTGTGCCTGCCGATGGAAAACGCCCTAGTGGACAAGCTCGGCTTGCCGATGATGACCCAGCAAAACGGCGCGCAATACGGCACCAACTTCACCGTTTCCATAGAAGCCGCCAACGGCACCACCACAGGCATTTCCGCCGCCGACCGCGCGCTCACCATCCAAACCGCCGTGTCGCCCAATGTGCAGCCGCAAGACATCGTGCAACCGGGGCATATTTTCCCGCTGCGCGCGCAAAAAGGCGGCGTGCTGATTCGCGCGGGGCACACCGAAGCCGCCGTGGATTTAGCCCACATGGCAGGGTTGATTGGCGCAGGCGCGATTTGCGAAATTTTGAACGATGACGGCACCATGGCGCGGATGCCCGAGCTTTTGCAATTTGCCGAGCAACACGGCTTAAAAATCGGCACGATTGCCGATTTGATTGAATACCGCAGCCGCACCGAAAGCCTGCTGGAAGAGATGGGCGACACGCTGGTGCACACCCCGTGGGGCGATTTTCGCCAACACGTTTATGTGGACAAGCTCAACGGCGACACCCACCTTGCGCTGGTGAAAGGGCAGCCTGAAAACGCCGCCGAGACCGTAGTGCGCGTGCACGAACCCTTTTCCGCGCTGGATTTTATCCAGCCCGACCCCAACCATTCATGGACGCTACCGCAAGCCCTAGCCCGCGTTCAGGCTGCCCCAAGCGGCGTGATTATCCTGCTGCACCGCACCGAAGACGGCGCAGCCCTGCTGGAACGCACGCTACCAAAAAACAGCCAGCTCGTGCAAAAATGGGACAGAAAAACCTACGGCATCGGCGCGCAAATGCTCGCCAGCCTAAACGTGAAAAAAATGCGCGTGCTGGGCAAGCCATCGGTGATGAGCGGGCTGACCGGGTTTGGCTTGGAAGTGGTGGCGTTTGAAGAGCAACCCGGCGCATAGCATTCGGCATCACACAAAAAGGCAGCCTGAAAACGATTAAATCCGTTTTCAGGCTGCCTAATTGCTGTCTGTAAAGATAATCCGCCCGCTTAAATCGCCATCAAATCTTCTTCTTTGGCGGCGAGGATTTTGTCCACTTCCGCAATCGCTTTGTCGGTTAATTTTTGGATGGCTTCTTCGCCACGGCGCGCTTCGTCTTCCGATATTTCCTTGTCTTTCAACAATTTTTTGATGTGGTCGTTGGCATCGCGGCGCACATTGCGGATGGACACGCGGCCATCTTCCGCTTCGCCGCGCACCACTTTAATCAAATCTTTGCGGCGTTCTTCCGTGAGCATGGGCATTGGCACGCGAATCACATCGCCCATCGCAGCGGGGTTGAGCCCCAAATTAGAATCGCGGATGGCTTTTTCCACCGCCGCAGCCATATTGCTTTCATACACTTTCACGCCGATGGTGCGCGCATCCAGCAAGGTTACGTTTGCCACTTGGCTCACAGGTACGGCGCTGCCGTAGTAGTCCACTTCTACTTGGTCTAGCAAGCCTGTGTGGGCGCGGCCAGTGCGCACTTTGGCTAGGTTTTCTTTCAACACTTCAAGCGAGCGTTGCATTTTGCCTTCGGCAGATTTTTGGATGTCGTTAATCATGTTGTGTTCTCGTAGGGAGCTGAATAAAGGGCGGATTATAGCAGAGTTGGTTTGTTCGTTTCAGGCTGCCTTAATGGGGATGGGGCAGCCTGAAAATAACCGTCAATTATGCACCAGCGTGCCTTCATCCTCGCCCAAAATCACGCGTTTGAGCGCGCCTGCTTTGTGGATGCTGAACACCACAATATTAAGATTGCGCTCTTGGCACAGCGTAAACGCGGTAGTGTCCATCACTTTGAGCTTTTTCTCAATCGCTTCGTTGAAGGTTACATTTTTATAGCGCGTGGCGGTGGGGTCTTTTTTGGGGTCGGCGGTGTACACGCCATCCACGTTGGTGGCTTTAAGCATCACTTCGCAGCCCATTTCTGCGCCACGCAAGGCGGCAGCGGTGTCGGTGGTGAAAAACGGGTTGCCCGTGCCTGCGGCAAAAATCACAATTTTGTGTTCTTCCAGATATTGGATGGCTTTGGGGCGGGCGTAGGTTTCGGCGATTTGCTGCATGGAGAGGGCGGATTGCACGCGGGCTTTTGCGCCAATGCTTTCAAATGCGTCTTTCAACGCCAGCGCGTTCATTACGGTTGCCATCATGCCCATGTAGTCGGCGGTGGCTCTATCCATGCTGCCTGCTTGGGCGGATACGCCGCGAAAGATGTTGCCGCCGCCCACCACAATGCCCACTTGCACGCCTAAATCGGCGATTTCTTTGACTTGGCGCACGATGGTCATGATGGTGTCGCGGTTGATGCCAAAGGGGTCGTTGCCCATCAGCGATTCGCCTGAGAGTTTGAGCAGAATGCGTTTATATTGGGTGGTCATGTTGATTGCCTTATCTTGGGAGCGTTGGAGAGAGGGGGAGATGGGGTGCTTTGGCATGGGCGTTTATTTGCCTTTGGCGCAACGCACATTTTGCGCTAGGCGCAGCCTAACGGCGCGAATTATACGCGGTTTCAGGCTGCCTGAAATGGGGTTTTGCGGTAAACTGCGCGGATTTTTGTGCACGCGGTTTGGGCGATAAGGCAGCCTGAAAACAGGTTTTAGCAAACAGATTTTAGGTTTTCAGGCTGCATCCAATTCAAACAAGAAAGTAAACATGAATTTATTAGCAGTTTTGGCGCGGCTAAGCAGCATGACGATGCTGTCGCGCATTATGGGTTTTTTGCGCGATGCGATTGTGGCGCGGTATTTTGGCGCGGGGGCGGCGATGGATGCGTTTGTGGTGGCGTTTCGGCTGCCCAATTTGTTGCGCCGCATTTTTGCCGAGGGCGCGTTTTCTCAGGCGTTTGTGCCGATGCTGGCGGATTATAAGCAGAACAAATCGGATGAAGAGACGCGATTGTTTGTGCAACACGTTGCGGGGATGCTCACGTTTGCGCTGTTGATTATCACGGCGGTGGGCGTGTTTGCCGCGCCGCTTGTGATTTGGGCGACGGCAAGCGGCTTTGCGCAAGATGGCACGCGCTTTGAAATTGCGGTGAAGCTGTTGCCGATTATTTTTCCGTATATTTTGTTGATTTCGCTGTCGTCGTTTGTGGGCAGCATTTTGAATACCTACAATAAATTTTCCATTCCTGCGTTTACACCGGTGTTGCTGAATGTGTCGTTTATTGTGTTTGCGCTGTTTTTCACGCCGTTTTTTGCGCCGCCGATTATGGCGATGGGCTGGGCGGTGTTGGTGGGCGGGCTGTTGCAGCTGGGCTTTCAGCTGCCGTGGTTATACAAGCTGGGCTTTTTCAGGCTGCCTAAGCTGCGTTTTGACGATGCGGCGGTGAGCCGTGTGATGAAGCAGATGTTGCCGTCGATTGTGGGCTCGTCGGTGGCGCAGATTTCGCTGGTGATTAACACCACTTTTGCCTCTTATTTGGCGGTGGGCAGCGTGTCGTGGCTGTATTATTCCGACCGCCTGATTGAGCTGCCTTCGGGCGTGGTGGGCGCGGCATTGGGCACGATTTTGCTGCCGAGCTTGTCTAAACACGCGGCAACCGATAACGCGACAGAATTTTCGGCACTGGTGGATTGGGGGCTGCGCTTGTGTTTGCTGTTGATTTTGCCTGCGGCGGTGGGCTTGATGGTGGTGGGGTTTCCGCTGGTGGCGACGTTGTTTATGTATCGCGAAGTGTCGCTGCACGATGCTTGGATGATTCAAAACGCGCTGGCGGCGGCGGCGCTGGGCTTGCCTGCGATGATGATGGTGAAGATTTTTGCCCCTGCGTTTTATGCGCGCAAAAATGTGAAAACGCCCGCCAAGGTGGCGGTGATTTCGCTGGTGTGCACGCAGTTGTTTAATTTGCTTTTGGTGTGGCACTGGCAACACGTTGGGCTGGCGCTGGCGGTGGCGCTGGGGCAGGTGGTGAATGCTGGGCTGTTGTTTACCATGCTGCGCCTGCATGAAGTATATGCGCCGCAGATGGAATGGAAGCGCTTTTTGCGGCGGCTGGCGATTGCGCTGGCGGTGATGGCTGGGGGAGTGTGGGGCGTTCAGGCTGCCTTTCCTGTGGATTGGACGGCGCTGGGCGGCGGCAGGCGCGCGCTGGTGTTGGCAGGGCTGATGGCGCTGGCGGTGGTTTTGTATTTTGGCACGCTGGGGGTGCTGGGGGTGCGCCCGCGCGAGTTTCGGCGGCGCGAAGTGGAATAGGAGAGGCAGCCTGAAAAAGTGTAAACAACGCGACCTTTTCCAACAGATAGCTATAGTGAACTAAAACAAAAGAAGCCTACGGTGTTGCCGGTTTGTATCTTTCTGTGTTTCTTTACTATAAAATATAAATGTTGGATTTGAGCAGTAGGTTGGGTTGTACGCCAACAACTTTGGAAATATTGGATTTTGGCAACCCAAACTACTTACTGTACCGAATGCAGG
>CAUVGV010000049.1:0-12609 GCA_963551505.1 uncultured Kingella sp. | reverse complement strand
CATCATTTTTGGCTTCTAAAACTGCCTTCACTTTCTCATTCTCTAACATCAGCTTTTCGTCTGAACCCACATAATTGTGATTATTCGTGTGATCGCCAATAGAAAAGAAAAATGATTTATCTTGTGGCGCAATTAAATCTACAATATCAATATTGAAAATTTGTGCAATTTGTTTGAGTTTATCTACGTTGATACTGCTTTGTCCACGCTCAATTTTTGCATATCCATTAGACGACATTTCTAGCTTTTCCGCCATCTCTTCTTGCGTCCATTGGTTAATTTCTCTCATAACGCGAATTTTGTCATGTATTTCCATTCTAATTCCTTAAAAGTGTTAATTTAATGAGTGAAAAAAGGGAATTAACCACCACAAGTGTGTGGATATTTGTATTCTTAATATTTAGAATCTTATTTTCAATTTTCAATCGTATCTTGGCAAAAGGATAAAATTATGAAAAAAATTCTTATTGGTTTAATGCTGCTATCTATTATACCTGTTTCATCTGCTGACTACTTCATGGTAGGTCCGGGTGCAAACGGCGACTGTTCAAGTCTTATCCCCAGATGGTCTGGGAATGATGCACAGTATTATCGGGATACTGAGGATTATCAGCGTTGTTTACAACAAAATATTAACTATATCCAATACCAGCAAAAACAGCGTGAACAAGAATATCGTAGACAGCAAGAACAACAACGCTGGCAAAATACGCAGTATTTTTCAAATAGCGTAGGGTCGTATGATTTTTATGAACCAACACCTGTGGATTGGGACAGTTATTACAATGGACGTTATTAGGAGAATGTAGTGCGTAGGTCGGGCAATATGCCCGACCTAATTGTTTAAACTAGCTCCTTCAATAATGATGATGCGCCGATGCGGAAGTTTTCAGGCTGCACCCAATCTGCGCCCATTTTGGCTGCCGCTTGGGCGATATAGGCTTGCGCGGTGGCAATATCGCGCACGCCGCCCGAAATTTTCAGCCCAACAGGTTGCTTGGCTTGGGCAATTTGGTCTAACAAAATCGCGCTGGCTTCTAGGCTTGCGCCGTGGGCGATTTTGCCTGTGGACGTTTTCAAAAAATCTGCGCCTGCGGCAATGGCAATTTGCGCGGCTTGGGCGATTTCAGCGGGCGAGAGCGCGCCTGTTTCCAAAATCACTTTCAGGCTGCCTGCATGCTGGTGCACCAGTGTGGCGATTTGGCTGCACATCGCTTCGCCTGCGGCAGCATCGCCTTGCTGCAAGGCTTGATAGGGAAACACAAGGTCTATTTCGTTTGCGCCGTCTGCCAAGGCTTGCTGCGTTTGGGCTAGCACGTCTGCCAGCGGCTCATCGCCCGTGGGGAAATTGACCACAGTCGCCACATTGATGCCGCAGCTTGCGGGCAGCCTTGCGCGGCTTTGGGCAACAAACGGCGGATACACGCACACCGCCGCCACTTTGCCGATGCTTTGCGTGGCGTTGCTGCATAGGATGTCAATAACGGCGGGGGTGTCATCATCGTTTAACGAAGTAAGGTCTAATAACGAGAGAATTTGGGCTTTGCTGATGTTCATGGTTTTTCCTTTTTATTATGATTTGGGACGGGGTTTCAGGCTGCCTATGGTTTGGGTTTTAGCTTCGCAACTCCGCTTCGCTACGCAGGCTGCCTAATTACCCAGCTACCGTCATTCCCGCGCAGGCGGGAATCTTGTTTGATATTCAGAAATTCATACAAAAGCAATCATCACCCAAGTTTCACCAAGATTCCCGCCTGCGCGGGAATGACGGCATTTCTTATGCTTCAGGCTGCCATTGCATTATCCCAAGGCAGCCTGAAAACGTGTTACGACAAATTCAACCCAATAAACAAGCCCGCAATGGTAGCGCTCATCAGGTTGGATAACGTGCCCGCAATCAGCGCGCGCACACCCAGTTTGGCAATATCGCCACGGCGATTAGGCGCCATAATAGACAAACCGCCCACCAAAATCGCAATAGAGCTCAAATTGGCAAAGCCACACAGCGCAAACGAAATAATCGCTTTGGTTTTGTCGTTTAAAACAGGGTTTGCCGCGTCTTTGATGTAGTTGGTGAACTCGGAATACGCCACAAATTCGTTAATCACCAATTTTTGCCCGATAAACGAGCCTGCGGTTTGCGCGTCTGCCCACGATGCGCCAATCAACCAAGCCAAGGGCGAGAACAGCCAGCCCAAGATTTTTTGCAGCGACAAATCCGCCACGCCAAACAATTCGCCCACACCACCCACGATGCCGTTTAGCAGCGCGATAATCGCCACAAACGCAATCAACATCGCGCCCACATTCAACGCAACTTGCAAGCCTGTGGATGCGCCTGCTGCGGCTGCGTCAATCGCGTTGCTGGGCGGCGTTTCGCCCTCGCCCACAAAGCTCAATTTGTCATCGGTAACGGTTTCGGGCGTTTCGGTTTCGGGGTGCATCAATTTGGCAAACAGCAAGCCCCCAGGGGCAGCCATAAACGACGCGGCAATCAGATAAGTGAGCGGCACGCCCATAGACGCATAGCCACCCAACACCGAGCCTGCAATAGAAGCCAAGCCGCCTGTCATCACGGCAAACAATTCAGACTGCGTCATCCGCGCGATAAACGGTTTCACCACCAACGGCGCTTCGGTTTGCCCCACAAACACGTTCGCCGCAGCAGATAAACTTTCGGTGCGCGAAGTGCCAAGGGCTTTTTGCAACGCGCCGCCCAGCACTTTCACCACAAAGCCCATCACGCCCAAGTAATACAGCACAGAAATCAGCGATGAAAAGAAAATAATCATTGGCAACACGCGGAACGCGAAAACAAAGCCACCGCCGCCAAACACTTCAAACATTTTGTCGCCCACCAAGCCGCCAAACACAAATTCTGTGCCCTTTTGCCCGAAGTTCAACACGCTTTGCACGCCGTTGGAAAACCATTCCAACGCAGCGCGCCCCCAAGGCACATACAACACAAACGCGCCCAGCGCAAACTGAATGGCAAACGCCACGCCCACCGTGCGTTTGTTGATTTTGCTGCGATGCTTGGACAACGCAATGGCGATGACAATCAGCACCGCCATGCCCAGCAAGCTATGTAAAATTTCCATTTTTCTTCCCTTAAACAAAATGTGGTTGTACACAGGCGGTTATAATACAACACTCTTAACCAAATTTTTTACAATTTTACTTAATGGAGCGCAAAAAAATGTTGAGTTTTATCCCTAAACACGAAGTTCAAGCCCGCGCAGCCGCCTTTAACGGCGATAAAATTGCGCTTGCCCTATCGTTGCTGCCCGAAGCGGCGAAGCTGGCGGTAGTGCCCGTGTCGCAGTTTCATGTGGGCGCGATTGCCATTGATGGCGACGGCAATTTCTACTTCGGCGCAAACCAAGAATGCGCCACCGCCAGCATGGGGCAAACCGTCCACGCCGAGCAAAGCGCGGTGTCACACGCATGGCAACGCGGCGCAACACGCATCACCGATATAGTCGTGAACTACACGCCATGCGGGCATTGCCGCCAGTTTCTCAACGAGCTGCCCGATGCAGGCAGCCTGAAAATCCACCTGCCGCACAGCCGCGACAACGCGCTTGCCAGCTATCTGCCCGACAGCTTTTCCCCCAAAGATTTAAACATCCCCGACCGCCTGCTCACCCCCGTGCAACACGCCATCAGGCAGCCTGAAAACCTAGATGCCGTGCAACAAGCCGCCTTTGCCGCCGCGCAAACCTGCCACGCGCCCTATTCACACGCCTACGCAGGCATCGCCCTTGTGGCGGGCGACGCAATTTACACAGGACGCTACGCCGAAAACGCCGCCTACAACCCCACGATGCCGCCCTTGCAAGTTGCCATTAACCTGCTGCGCATGAGCGGACACGACACCAGCGAAGTAACCCGCGCCGTGCTTTGCTGCACACGCCACGGCGGACACGAAGCCATGACCCGCGCCTTGTGGGATGAAGTTGGCAAGTGCGAATTGGAGATGGTTTGGTTGGATTGAGAACCTGTATTCACTATTTTCATAGGTAGATTTGATGACATAAAAGCGCGGATACAAGGCAAAAAGCACAGCAAGGTTGGACACCTTGCGAGCATTTTTAACGCAGTAGCCGCGTTTTTAGGGCATTAAAGATGCCTATGAAAATAGTGAATGCAGGTTCTAAACCAATAGGCAGCCTGAAAACACAAAGGCAGCCTGAAAACCAAAAATGCCGTTATCCCCGCGCGGGCATAACGGCATTACTCATTTTCAGGCTGCCTTAGCCCCCCCCCAATCCCACCGCTTTACAAAAATTTTTCCACTCCCTTTGTTAAAAATTGATAAAAATCATTTACAATCTAGCACATCATTCGTTTACGTTTTGCCCGCCCCACCGCGCGTAAAACTTTCTTTAATCTCATCTCACACTCAGGACTTCTTATGACAGGACATCTCGGTTTCCCCGTAGAAACGGTTGCCGTTTTCATCATCTTATCGGTTGGCGCGATTGCGATTGACCTTTTTGCCCACAGAGACGACAAGCCCATGTCGCTCAAAAGTGCCACCATGTGGTCTTTATTTTGGGTGTTTGTGTCGGTTTTGTTTGGCGTTTATTTGTGGATACACCACGGCAGCGAAGTGGCGAGCTTGTTCTTCACGGGCTACGCGCTGGAAAAAGTGTTATCCGTGGACAATTTGTTTCTCATGATGGCGGTGTTCGCATGGTTCAAAATACCCGAGGGGCTGCGCCATCGCGTGCTGTATTGGGGCATTATCGGCGCGATTATTTTCCGCATGATTTTTGTGGCGATTGGCGCGGGCTTGCTAGCGTTAAGCTCTTGGGTGGAGCTGATTTTTGCCGCCATCGTGGGCTACACCGCCGTTATGATGCTGAACCAAAAAGAGGAAGAAGAGGAAAACGAGGATTATTCCGACCACTTGGCGTACCGCTGGGTGCATAAATTCTTCCCCGTGTTCCCGCGCTTGTATGGACACAATTTCTTTTTGAACGCGGAAGAATTGGCAAAAGCGCAAGCCGATAGCCCTGAAACGCATTTGGAATTGGCGGGCGAAGATGCGAAACATCCCGAAAACAACCATCCGCACGCGATGAAAAAAGGGCAATGGGTGGCAACGCCGCTGTTTTTATGCTTAGCGGTGATTGAATTGTCGGATGTGATGTTTGCGTTTGACAGCGTGCCTGCGGTGATTGCGGTGTCCAAAGAGCCGCTAATTGTGTATAGCGCGATGATGTTTGCCATTTTGGGCTTGCGGACGCTGTATTTTGTGCTGGAAGCGCTGAAAGGCTATCTGGTGCATTTGGAAAAAGCGGTAATTGTGTTGCTGTTTTTCATCGCGTTTAAGCTGGCGTTGTCGGCAACCCATCATATGTTCCACCACGGCTGGGATATTTCGCCCAATGCTTCGTTGATTGTGGTGCTGGTGGTGCTGGCGGCGGGCATTGCGGCTTCGTTTTTGTTCCCTGAAAAAGAAGAAGCAAGCGAACCCACAGCACAAGCTGTTGCGCCCTCTGCGGTTGAACCTGCAACGGCGCAAGTTGAACAGCCCAATGAACAATCAACCGAACACGCTGTTGGGCAGCCTGAAACCGCGCCAACAGCAGAACAAGCTGTTGAAACGACATCTGTTGAAACCGCTTCTGATGCAGGCGGAGACAGCAGCTCAGATTAAGCAAACCCCTCTTTCAGGCAGCCTGAAAGTAGCCAAGGCAGCCTGAAACGATAGAAAACGCACTACGCGCTTCGCTCGTTTTCAGGCTGCCTTTTTATCTTTACCGCGTAGGATGGTGTGCATTCTTGTTTAACAGAGGCAGCCTGAAAAGCCAAAGCTAAACCAGTACACCAAGCTACAACCATCAACCCTGTTCATAAAAGGAAAAAATCATGGCAGTTACATTAAGCAAAGGTCAAAACGTTTCACTCAGCAAAACCGACCCGCTGTTAAAACACATTCTTATCGGCTTGGGCTGGGATGCGCGCAGCAGCGATGGGCAAGATTTTGACTTAGATGCCAGCGTGTTTATGACGGCAGACAACGGCAAAGTGCCCTCTGATGATTATTTTGTGTTCTACAACCAGCTCAAATCGCCCTGCGGCTCGGTGCAACATACGGGCGACAACCTAACAGGCGACGGCGATGGCGATGATGAAAGCGTTATCGTGGAATTGGAAAAAGTGCCCGCCAACATCAAATCGCTGTTTGTTACCGTAACCATCCACGATGCCGAAACGCGCCGCCAAAACTTCGGGCAAGTGAGCAACGCCTTTGTGCGCTTGGTGAACCACGAAACAGGGCAAGAAGTGCTGCGCTTTGATTTATCCGAAGATTACAGCACCGAAACCGCCATGGTGTTTGGCGAAGTGTATCGCCACAACGGCGATTGGAAATTCCGCGCCATCGGGCAAGGCTATGCAGGCGGGCTGTTGGCGTTGTGTAACCAATATGGCGTGAACGTGGGCTAACGCGATAGGCAGCCTGAAATGGATTTTTCGTTTAGCAAACCCGCGCCTGATTTGGGGCAAGAATATGGCAAGCATCGCTTGGCGTTTTTCAGGCTGCCTTTGTTGGTCAATTTCGTTTGTTTGGCGGTGTTGTTAGCGGGGTTTGATGAAGGCGGCATCAATAGCACTACCCTGTCGCTCGCCGCTTTATGGTTGCTGTGGACGCTGCACTACCTTGCCAGTTGGTACAAAAACCGCATCATCTTGCACCACAACGGCATCATCCTGCGCCGCCTGCTGTTATCCGATAAAACATTCTATTTCCAGCCCGATATGCGCGTATTTGTGCGAAAATGGCGGTATGGCATTGTTTTCTTATCGCGCTTTGCCACTTCCTGCACACAAATTCGTCTCTATACCCCCAATGGCGACAAGCTCAAACTCTCATCAAGCTGGAAACACCCAGAGCGCGTGTTAGCCGTATTGCGGCAATATCAGCTTATCCACACCCTGCCCAATTTGCGCGAAGCCTACGACAACGGAGAAACGCTAGATTTTGGCGGCGTGCAACTTAATCACGCAGGCATTTGGATTAAGCGCAAGTTTTACAGCCTGCAAGAATACACACCCAAAATCAAAAATGGCAGCTTGTATTTGCACAAAATCAAAGCCAACGGCAAAAGTAAATGGCGAGCCGCTGCCGATGTATCGCTGGCAGACATTTGCGAAGTGGAAATTGTGCTGGATTGGATAGGCTTTCAAGGCGCAGATTTAAACCAATACACCACCGAGCAGTACAAATTCAACCCTTTCTTTTAAACGCAACCGCGTTTCAGGCTGCCTTTCACCCCCAAGGAGCAAACCATGAACATGAAAACACTCTACGCCCTTTCCCTAACCCTGCTGCTTGCCGCTTGCGGCGGCGAAAAACAAACTGCCAACGCGCCTACCGAAACCGTTACCCCCAGCGCGGAGCAAAATCAGCAAGCCGAAAAAATAGCGCAGCAAGCCGAGCAAGAAGCAGCGCAATCCGCCAGCGAAGCGATGGCGCAAGCAGGCGAAGCCGCCGAAGCAGCCACCGAGCAAGCGGGCAAAGCGATGGAACACGCGGGCAAAGCGGCGCAAATCGCCACCCAGCAAGCGATACAACAAGCCAGCGAAGCCGCCACCCAAGCCATGCAGCAAGCCAGCGAAGCGGCAACGCAAGCCATGCAAAAAGCAGAAAAAGTCAAACAAGAAGGCAAAGCAGCCGCCAAAAAAATGAAAGCATCCGCCGCCCAACACGCCGAGCAACTTAAACAGCAAGCCGAGCAAATCAGGCAAGACAGCCAAAACACGGCAAAACAAATCAAAGAAAACGTGCAATCCAAACAGCAGCAATAATCCCGTTTCAGGCTGCCACAAATTTGCGCCCAATCGCGCCTGAGGCAGCCTGAAAATCCCTTTTCTTCAACCCCACTCATAGGAGTAACAACATGGCAATTAGTTTGCAAAAAGGCGGCAACGTCAGCTTAAGCAAAGAAGCCCCCGGTTTAACCAAAATGCTGATTGGCTTAGGCTGGGATGTGCGCGCCACCGATGGCGCAGATTTTGACTTGGACGGCAGCGCGTTCTTGCTCAACGCCAGCGGCAAAGTGCGCTCCGATGCCGATTTTATTTTCTACAACCAGCCCAAATCCGACAACGGCGCAGTCGCACACCAAGGCGACAACCGCACAGGCGCGGGCGAAGGCGATGATGAAGTGATTGAAGTGAACCTATCTGCCGTGCCCGCCGATGTGGACAAAATCGCCATCACCGTAACCATTCACGATGCCGATGCGCGCAAGCAAAACTTTGGGCAAGTGTCCAGCGCATTTATTCGCTGCGTGAATCCCAATGGCAATGTGGAAATCGCCCGCTTTGATTTGTCGGAAGACGCTTCGGTGGAAACCGCGATGATTTTCGGCGAAATCTATCGCCACAACGGCGAATGGAAATTCAAAGCGATTGGTCAAGGCTTTAAAGGCGGATTAGGCGCATTGGCGCAACATTTTGGCGTGAACATTTAACGCCATAAGAGGTAACGCCATCAGAGGCAGCCTAAAAACCCAAAAACCTTTTTCAGGCTGCCTTAACCCCACCCCATAATCAGCAGGAGACAAGATGCCCACCTTTACCATAACAGGCAACGAAGACCCATTTCTCCACGTTTCGCTGCGCCAAGGCGAACGCATTTCCTGCGAAAGCGATGCGATGGTGATGATGGAAAGCAATTTGGATTTGCAAAGCAGAATGCAAGGCGGTCTTTTGAGCGCATTGGCACGCCGCTTGGCAAACGGCGAGAGCTTTTTCCAGCAACACATCACCGCCACACGCGGCGATGGTGATTGCCTGCTTGCGCCGATGATGAACGGCGGCATTGAAGTGCTGGATGTGGGCGCGGTGCAATACAAAATTTCGGACGGCGCATACATGGCAGCCAGCGCCGATGTTGCCGTAACCGCGCAAATGCAGCAGCTTGGCGCGGCGATGTTTGCCAGCACAGGCGGCTTTTTTATCGGGCAAACTTCGGGCAAAGGGCAAGTTGCCGTGTGCGGCTTTGGCACGCTGTTCACGCTAGACGTTACCCCCGACAACCCGATTACCGTGGACAACGGGCATGTAGTCGCGTGGGACAGCAGCTTGTCCTACAAAATCTCGCTCACCACAGGGCAAGACCGTGGCTTGCTGGGCAATATTGTGAACAGCATCACCAGCGGCGAAGGCGTGGTTTTGAAGTTCTCGGGCAGGGGCAAAGTGGTAATTTGCTCGCGCCATTTAAAACGTTTTGCGGGCTGGGTCGCCAGCCAACGCGCGGGTTGATGGCTGTTTCGCCCCATCTGGTAGGCAGCCTGAAAACAATTAGGCAGCCCAAACCCCAACTCAACTACATTTTTTTACCCCCTAAACAAAGGAAACCATCATGGCAGTGAATTTGCAAAAAGGACAAAAAATCTCTTTAGAAAAAGAAGCAGGCGCGAAGCTCAACTCGGTTGTTATGGGCTTGGGCTGGGATGCCGCGAAAAAAGGCGGCTTTTTGTCTGGTCTATTTGGCGGCGGCAGCGGCGAGATTGATTTAGACGCATCGTGCTTTATGTTTGACGACCAAAATCAACTGGTGGATTTGGTGTTCTTCAACCATCTGCACAGCGAAGATGGCTCCATCCAACACAGCGGCGACAACCGCACAGGCGATGGCGATGGCGACGATGAACAAATCGCCGTTGCGCTCAACCGCGTGCCATCGCACATCAAATCGCTGGTGTTCACCGTGAGCAACTACACAGGGCAAGATTTCAGCAAGGTGGAAAACGCCTTCTGCCGCCTGATTAACGGCGACAACGGGCAGGAAATCGCGCGTTACGATTTATCCGCGCAAGGCAGCCACACCGCGCAAATCATGGCAAAAGTGTACCGCCACAACGGCGAATGGAAAATGCACGCCATCGGCGAAAACAGCCAAGGCGCAACGCCCGATAAAATCATTCCCAAAATTTTGCCGCATTTGTAGAACGAATAGGCAGCCTGAACGCCATCTTTAAAATGCTGTTTTGGCTTTTCAGGCTGCCTTTGGCACCCTATTCCACCATTCACTTCATCCCACAGGAGCAACCATGCGCCGTTTACCCGTTTACCTACTCGTTGATACCTCAGGCTCCATGCACGGCGAAGCCATCGAGGCCGTGCGCAACGGCTTGCAAGTATTGGTTTCCGCCCTGCGCCAAGACCCCTACGCGCTAGAAACCGCCTATTTATCCGTGATTACCTTTAACAGCAGCGCGCAACAAATCACGCCGCTGACCGAATTGATGAACTTCCAAGTGCCCGACATCCAAGCCAGCGGCACAACCGCGATGGGCGAAGCCCTTACCCTGCTTGCCGACTGCATCAAGCGCGAAGTGGTGCAAGGCAGCGCGGAAGTAAAAGGCGACTGGAAGCCCGTGGTGTTCCTGCTATCAGACGGTGCGCCCACCGACAGCATCAGCAAGGGCATTGAAGCGTTGAAATCGGTAAAAATTGGAACGTTTGTTGCCTGCGCGGCGGGCGCGTCTGCCGACAGCAACACGCTGAAACAAATCACCGAAATTGTGGTATCGCTGGATACGGCGGATGCCAACTCCATCAAAGCTTACTTCAAATGGGTGTCGGCTTCCATTTCGGTATCCAGCCAAAAAATTGAAAGCGGTGGCAAAGAAGTGAGCGGCTTGGATGAGCTGCCGCCGCCTCCGCCTGAATTGAATGTGGTGCTGTGATGATGATTTCAGGCTGCCTTTGGGGCGCGCTGTTATTGCATCCCCAGAGGCAGCCTGAAACCCAAAATGGAACGGCGGCGGCTCGCCGCCCAATGGCTGATTTAATGGAGTATGACGGGTTTTCCAAAATGGCGGCGAGCCGCCAACGCGCCATCGGTTGCAAGTTCTGCAAAGGTTTCAGCCTGAAAACGCAAAACGATGCCACGAAGAACGCGCGGCTAATCTTTCAGCAACCGAAAGCGTGGGTATGGCGGCGCAACGCCATGCAAACGGCTAAACCAACAGCACCTTTTCAGGCAGCCTGAAACACAACAAGGACAAAACCATGGCAATATCCCTCAAAAAAGGACAAGGCGTAAACCTGCGCAAAGACACGGGCTTTAACCTCTCGCGGCTGAAAATCGGCCTGGGCTGGGACGTGGTAAACAGCACACCCGAATACGATTTAGACGCGGTTGCCTTTGTGTTAGACAGCGCGGGCAAAGTGCGCAATTTGGGCAAGCTCGGCGACAACGGCAAGCCCACGCTGGTGGGCGGCGATGTGGTGTTTTACAACTCGCTGGTGCACCCCAGCGGCAAAATCCGTTTGAGCGGCGACAGCCGCACAGGCTCGCTCAGCGATGACGACGACGAAACCATAGAAGTGGATTTGGATAACTTGCCGCGCGAATATGCCGCGATTGTGTTTGCCGTGGTGATTTTCAAAGGCAAAGAGCGCGGGCAGTCGTTTGCAGGGGTAAACAAAGCCCACATCCGCGCTTTGGATGCCAACGGGCGCGAAATTTGCCGCTACGAAATTGGCGGCGATACGCAAAACGCGCCCTATTGCGCCATGACCTTCGCTCGCGCCGACCGCGATGCACAAGGCGAATGGGTGTTCCGCGCGGTGGGCGAATTTGCTCAAACCGATCGTTTTGTGGATTTATTGCGCGAAAAATATATGCCGTATTAAACCCATTTTCAGGCTGCCTTGCCCCTTTGTCCAAATCTTTGATTTGGGTATTAAGTAAGCATCTAAATCTTTGATTTAGCTATGCGAACTTATGCAAAGCTCAGGGGTATGCCGCAGCGCAACGCGCAAGGCAAAACATCATTTAAAAATCAACACAAAGGAACAATATGTCTAACCGCCGATTGCTCACCTATATTTGTATAGACACATCAGGCTCCATGCGCGGCGAGCCGATAGAAGCCGTGAACTCTGGCTTGCACGCGCTGATGTCGTCGCTGCGCCAAAACCCCTACGCGCTAGAAAGCGTGCATTTAAACATCACCACCTTTGATAGCCAGATTAAAACCGTGTTGCCGCTCACGCCGTTGGAGCAAGTGGTGCTGCCCGAAATCGTGTGCCCCGAAAGCGGCGCAACTTTTCTCGGCGGCGTGTTGGAGCACATTGTTGCCGCCGTCAAACGCGACCGCATCATGGGCACAGCCGAGCAAAAAGGCGACTGGCGCCCGATTCTCATCGTACTCACCGATGGCAAGCCCACCGACCTTTTGGCATACAGCGAAGTGCTGCCCGAAATCAAAAAGCTCGGCTTTGGCAACATCGTCGCCTGTGCGGCAGGGCCCAAAGCCGATGCCAGCTATTTAAAACAGCTCACCGACAACGTAGTCTCGCTGGACACCATGGACGCGGCATCGTTTGCCAAGTTTTTCCAATGGGTATCTGCCGCCGTTGCCCAAAGCAGCGTGAGCGTGGGTAGCCCAGCAGGCGCAAGCGAATTGCCCCCACCGCCGCCTGAAATCAATGTGGTGTTGTAAACCGTTGTAAACAAAATGTTGTAACCAAAATAAAGTAGCCTGAAAACGCTATTTCTCATCTCAGGCTGCACTATCCTTATTGGTGGTGTCCTAAAAAGTATGCTGCCCGAAAAAATCAAGCGGCATCAAGGCA
>CAUVGV010000048.1:0-12726 GCA_963551505.1 uncultured Kingella sp. | reverse complement strand
AACAGGGAACTGTGATGAAACTGTTTTACACCATAATTAAACTGGTTATTTTGGCAATTTTGCTGGTGTTTGCTTTGATTAACACCGCCAAAGTGCAATTTTTTTATCTGCCCAGCGAGTTTGTTGAGCTGCCGTTGATTGTGATTTTGTTTGGCGCGTTTGTGGCGGGTGCGTTGTTTGGCTTGTTTGCGCTGTTTGGGCGTTTAATCCATCTGCGCAACGAAAATGCGCGCTTGCGTGCCGAAGTGCAAAAAAATGCCCGCTTGGCAACGCAAGATATTGCTGCGCCCGCGCCGATTAATGTAGCCAAAAAATAAGGCAAAACATGGAAAACACTGACCTACTTTGGTGGATGTTGATTCCGATTATCTTGCTGCCTGTGTTTTTTGGGATGGGCTGGTTTGCTGCGCGGATAGACATGAAAACCGTGCTCAAACAGGCAAAAACCGTGCCCGCAGGCTTTTACGCCAGCTTGGATGCGCTGGTGGACAAAAACACGGGGCGGGCGGCGCACAATCTTGCCGAAGTGATTGACCAGCAACAAAATTCGTATGATTTAAACCTAACGCTGGGCAAGCTGTATCGCCAGCGCGGCGAAAACGACAAAGCCATCGCCATGCACAAGGCGTTGCTGGATTCGCCCGACACGGTGGGCGACAAGCGCACGCGCGTGTTATACGAGCTGGGCTTGAACTACCAAAGCGCGGGCTTGGTGGACAGGGCGGAGCAGATTTTTTTGGAATTGCAGCAGGGCAATATGGCAAAGCAAGCCAACGAAGTGTTGCTCAATATTTATCAGCAAGACCGCGATTGGGAGCAAGCCATTGCCACCGCGCAGCTTTTGGCGCACGATGAGCAAACGTATCAATTTGAAATGGCGCAGTTTTATTGCGAAATCGCGCAGGGCGAATTGTTTAAATCGCAGTTTGAGCAAGCGCGTGCGCATATTCAGGCTGCCTTGTCTGCCAACAAAAAATGCACCCGCGCCAATATGATTTTGGGTGATATTGAGCAAAAGCAGGGGCATTTTCAGGCTGCCATTGATGCCTACACCGCGATTGAGAAGCAAAACCACGCTTATTTGAGCATGATAGGCGAGAAGCTGTATGACGCTTATGACGCGCTGGGCAAGGCGCAAGATGGTTTGGAGGTGTTGATTGGTTATGCCAAAACGTTTCCGCAGCTGGATTTGAATAATGTGATTTACGAAAAATCGCTGTTGCTGTGGGGCGAGGAAAAAGCCAACCAAATGATGGTGGAGCTGGTGCGCGCCAAGCCCGATTTGAACGGGATGTATCGCTTGCTGGGCTTGCAAATGAGCGATTTGAACCCGCAATGGAAAGCCGATGCCGACATGATGCGCAATGTGATTGGGCGGCAAGTACAGCGCAGTTGGATGTATCGCTGTCGCAACTGCCATTTCAAATCGCAAGTGTTTTTCTGGCATTGCCCCGCGTGCAATAAATGGGAAACGTTTACGCCGAATAAGATTGAAGTGTGATGTTGGCTTACTGATGACGTTTTCAGGCTGCCTTATTGGGATGAGGCAGCCTGAAAACCATATTGGGAAAAGAATATGTTGAAAAAACGATTATTGTTGATTGTGTTGTTTGCGCTGCTGGTGGCAGGCACGCAGTTTGCGCGTTATACGCAAAGCCCAAGCCAACCGCAAACGCCCGCCCGCGCGACAACGCAAAGCCAGCAGCAACCAACCGTTGCCACATCAAGGCAGCCTGAAAAAGCCGCGCCACCCGCTGCCCATTTTGAACAAGCTTTGCAACAGGCTTACCAAAACCGCCAAAGCAATCTGCAAATTCAAGGCAGCGGGCGCGTGATTAAAACCTTGCCCGACGACACGCAAGGCTCGCGCCATCAACGCTTTATTGTGAAACTTGCCAGCGGGCAAACGCTGCTGTTTGCGCACAATATAGACCTCGCGCCGAAAATTCGTGGCTTGAAAAAAGGCGACACCATCGCGTTTAACGGCGAATACGAATGGAGCGAACAAGGCGGCGTGATTCATTGGACGCACAAAGACCCAAGCCGCCGCCACACCGATGGCTGGCTGGAACACAATGGGCAGCGGTATGAATAGCGCGACCAATGTTTTAGCTTCGTAACTCCGCTGCGCTTTTCAGGCTGCCTCAATCGCCAGAGGCAGCCTGAAACCTAAAATTCATCCCAATCATCAGGGCGATGTTTTGCCGCCGCCCAGATAAATGCGTAATAAACCATATAGAATGCAAACAGCACCGCCCCAATCGCCTTTGCTAACGCGGGAAAAATCAGATTGAGCGCATACAACGCGCAGCCTGCCGCTATGATGAGCAGCTGCACACGCAGCGATGGATAACGGAAAGTCATGTCGTCAATATAGTCTTGCCGTTCAGATTGCTCGCGTAACCAGTTTTTTAATCCTTCCAGCATTTTTCCTTCCTTAAATACGTTTTCAGGCTGCCTCTCGTATTTTACCCCCATTAGGCAGCCTTGCCCCTTTGTCCAAATCTTTGATTTGGGTATAAAGGGGTATATCGCAGCGCAACGCGCAAGATTGAAAGCCCATCCATGCCCCAAACCGCCCAAATCATCACCAGCTACGGCAGACGCTACATCGTCCGCACGCCCAACCAGCAAACCTACGAAGCCAGCACGCGCAGCAAACGCACCGATTATGCCTGCGGCGATTTTGTCAACATCCAAATTATCAACGGCGAGCAAGCTGTGATTGAAAGCGTGTTGCCGCGCCAAAGCCTGCTTTATCGCCAAGACGCATGGAAATCCAAGCTCATTGCCGCCAATGTAACCCAGCTTTTGATTGTCATCGCCGCCGAGCCCAGCCCCAGCGAAGCCCTGCTGCAACGCGCCTTAATCGCCGCCGAAGCCGCGCACATCCGCCCCGTGATTGTCATCAACAAAGCCGATTTGCCCAGCACCGCCGCGCTGCAAGAAAAATTGTCGTTTTACGCCCAATTAGGCTACAAAATCATCACGTTAAGCGCGTTGGGCAACGTGGACAGCCTGCGCGACCAGCTACACGGCGAAACCAACATCCTGCTCGGGCAAAGCGGCATGGGCAAATCCACGCTCACCAACGCGCTGCTGGGCGAAACCCTTGCCCGCACGCAAACCATCTCCGCCGCGCTGGATTCGGGCAAACACACCACCACCCACGCGCAGCTTTACGATTTGGACGACACCACCAAGCTGATTGACAGCCCAGGTTTGCAAGAATTTGGCTTGCACCATTTGGCAGTGGCGGATTTACTGGATTATTTTCCCGATTTGAGCCACCTGATTGGGCAATGCCGTTTTCACAACTGCACCCACCGCGCCGAGCCCAACTGCGCAGTGAAAGCGGCGGCGGAACACGGCGACGTATCGGCGGAGCGTGTGGCGTTGTTGCAAAAAATTACGGATGAATTGCTGCGCTGATGTGCGAAGCATAAAAGGCAGCCTGAAAACGTGATTGGGCGTTTGGCTGCCTCTGGACTTTTGCAAAGGGTTTGGCTTATTCAACGCGCTATTTGGCGACGAGCCGTCGCTGCTCCATTTTGTGCGGGCGTTGTCTAGATTTTCGTATGCAAGTCAAAAAGGCAGCCTGAAAACGTGAATAAGCGTTTCAGGCTGCCTTTTGCGTAGCGGATTGGTAGGCGTGGGTTTACATCAAACTTCCGCCAGCCGCTTCAACACTTCCTCGCGCCCGAGCATGGCGAGCACGGCATCCACGCTGGGGGTTTTGGCGGTGCCGCACACGGCAAGGCGCAGCGGCATGCCGAGTTTGCCCATTTTGATGCATTCGGCTTCACAGAAGGGGGCGAACAGGGCGTGGATGCCTTCGGCTGTCCAGTCGCCTTCGGGCAGGGCAGCGAGCTGGGCGGCAAAGCGGCGCATACGAGCGGGCGCGTCGGCATCCCAATGCTTGGCAAGGTCGGCTTCGGCGGGCGTGGCTTTGGCGTAGAAATAGGCGCATTCGCTGGCGAGCGTGTTTAAGTCTTGGGCGCGGTCTTTCACGAAGGCAATCACGTCGGCGAGTTTCAGGCTGCCTGAACCTGAAACGTGAATGCCTTGCTGCGCCAAACGCGGCGCAACCAAATCAGCCAAGCGCGTGTTGTCGGCGGCTTTGATGTGTTCGCCGTTAATCCACAGCAGTTTTTTGCCGTCCATGCGGCTGGCGGAGGCGGATACGTCGTTCAAATCAAACCATTGCACAAATTGCTCCATGCTGAAAAATTCGTCGTCGCCGTGCGCCCAGCCCAGCCGTGCGAGGTAGTTCAGCATGGCTTCGGGCAGAATGCCCATGTCGGCAAATTCGGTGATGGCAACGGTGTCGCCGCTGCGTTTGGAGATTTTTTTGCCTTGCTCGTTCAAAATCATGGGCAGGTGGGCGTACACGGGGGGTGTTGCGCCTAATGCTTTGAAGATGTTGATTTGTTTGGGCGTGTTGTTCACATGGTCGTCGCCGCGAATCACATGGGTGATGCCCATGTCAAAATCGTCCACCACCACGCAGAAGTTGTAGGTGGGCGTGCCATCGGCACGGGCGATAATCAGGTCGTCGAGCGCAGCGTTGGGGATGCTGATGTCGCCTTTTACGGCGTCGTGCCAATGGGTTGCGCCATCCAGCGGGTTTTTGAAGCGGACAACGGGTTGGATGTCGGCGGGGATGGGCGGCAGGGTTTTGCCGGGTTCGGGCCGCCAGCGGCGGTCGTAGGTGGCGGTGCCTTCGCGCTCGGCTTTTTCGCGCATGGCGGCGAGTTCTTCTTTGCTGCAATAGCAGTAGTAGGCGTGTCCGCTGGCAAGCAGTTGTTGGATAAGCTCTTTGTAGCGCGGGAAGTTTTGGGTTTGATAGACGATGTTATCGCGGTTGTCGGCGTGCAGTCCTACCCAGTCCATGCCTTGCAGGATGATTTGCACGCTTTCGGCGGTGGAGCGTTCCAGGTCGGTGTCTTCGATGCGCAGCAGAAATTCGCCGCCGTGGTGTTTGGCAAACGCCCATGAATACAGCGCGGTGCGCACGCCGCCGATATGGAGATAGCCGGTGGGGCTGGGGGCGAAACGGGTTTTGATGGTCATAATGGGCTTTCGTTGTGTGATTGGGAAAGGGTGGGGATTTTACTGTTTTCAGGCTGCCTGAAAAAGGGGGGATGGCGTGGGAATGGGCGGTTAAGGCAGCCTGAAAGTGGAGCGGCGACGGCTCGTTGCCAAATGGTTATATTTTGAAAGGATGGCGTGGCTTGGTGGTCATGTCGGCAAGCTGTTGATGCTCCATTGTTGGCGCGGTGGTTGGGCTTTTCAGGCTGCCTAATCTTCCGCCCACGGGTCTTCGCGGCGTTGGCGTTTGACTAGGATGCGCACTGCGCCGTCGTTGCCTTTGTGCGGTTCGCAGTAGGCGAGTACATCGGGGTGTGCCATCAGCCAGCGGCGTACCAGATTTTTGAGCACGGGGGTGTAGCCCGATGAGCCCAAGCCGCTGCCGTGGATGATTTCGCCGCACACGCCACGCCGTTTCACAAATTCTATAAATTCGTTGAGCACTTGCTGGGCTTCTTCTTGCGTGTAGCCGTGCAAATCTACATCGGCGACCACTTCGTAATGCCCATTTTGCAGGCGTTTGATGTCGTTTGCGCCTTGCCCGTTTTTGCTGAATGTGGCGGGGATTTCTAGGTGGATGCCTTCGCCCACATAAAAATAGTTGTCTTCGCCCAAATCGGCGGGCTGCTGGCGCGGCTTGATGGTTTTGCGGCTGGCGGGGGCGATGTATTGATTGGCGTTTTTAATCGGGGTTACGTCTTTCATCAGCTCGCTAAAATTGACTTCCGCTTCTTGCGCGGCTTGCTGCTTGGCTTGCGCTTCGGCGGCGCGGCGTTTGGCGGTTTGTTGTTGGGCTTGTTTGTGCAGGGCTTTGAGTTGGTCTTGGTAGTTCATGGTGGGGCTTTCGGGAGATGATTGGGGCAGCCTGAAAACGCAAATGGCGCGGCGATGGCTTGTTGCCAAATAGCATTGAGTTGTCGGCGAGCCGCCGACGTTCCATCGGATGCGTTTGCCAAGGCAGCCTGAAAATGGGTAACGCGGTTTCAGGCTGCCTTTCGCACCAGCATCACGCCGCTTTCAATATGCGGGGTAAACGGAAACTGGTCAAACAGCGCGGCGGCTTGGATGCGGTGCGTTTGCGTGAGCGTTTGCAGGTTTTGCGCCAGCGTGTCGGGGTTGCACGACACATAAATAATGCGGTCAAACTGGGCAACAAGTTTCAGCGTCGCGCTGTCCACGCCTGCGCGGGGCGGGTCTATAAAAATGGTGGAAAAATCGTAATCCGCCAGCGCGATGCCGCTTTCGGCTAGGCGGCGAAACGTGCGGCAGCCTGAAAACGCTGCGGTAAACTCTTCGGCGGATAAACGGGCGATTTGGATGTTATCCACTTGATTATGCGCGATATTCCATTGCGCGGCGGCAACGGAGGTTTTGGATACTTCGGTGGCCAGCACGCGGCGAAAGTGGCGCGACAAGGGCAGCGTGAAATTGCCGTTGCCGCAGTAGAGTTCCAGCAAATCGCCGCCCGCGCCTTGCGCTTGTTGGCACGCCCACGCCAGCATTTTTTCGCACACGATGGCGTTGGGCTGGGTGAAGCTGCCTTCGTATTGGCGATAGGCGAACGTTTGCTCGTTTACGGTTAATCGCTCGGTTACAAAATTTTGGCTGAGCACGATTTTTTGCCCTTTGCTGCGCCCAATGATGTGGATGTTCAAATCTTGCGCCAGTGCGCGGGCGGCGGCTTGCCAATCGTCGTCTAGCTTGCAGTGGTAAATCAGTGTTACCAGCATTTCGCCGCTAAGCGTGGCGAGAAATTCGCATTGGTAAAGCCGCGTTTGCAGCGCGGGGCAGCCTGAAATGCGGTGGAGCAGGCGGGGCATCAGCGTGTTGATGCTGCTGTGGGCAGCCTGAAAATGGGTGAGCTTAATCAGCGATGCGCCCGATGCTTTTTGCCCGCTGGCAAACATGGCGTAGCTGATTTGGTCGCTGTCGTGCCAAATGCGGAACTCGGCGCGCATACGGTAACCTTGCTCGGGCGAGGGGAAGACTTGCGGCGCGGGCGCGGCAAAGGGGGCGAGTAGGGCGGCGAGGCGTTGGGTTTTTTCGGCAAGTTGGGCGGTGTAGGGCATGGCGATAGATGAACAGGTAAACAAAATAAGGCAGCCTGAAAATGGGCTGGGCTGGATGTGCGCGGGGATATGGATTTCAGGCTGCCTCAAATTATAAGCGTTAAGCCGTGTAAACAAAATGGGTATGATAGTTAAAATCTTAACCTGTTTCGCCGATAAGTTTACAAAACTTGATGCGAAACATATTTTTTCGCTTTAAACAGGCGTAGCATCACGCCCGCGGAACTTACACCAAAAAGTTTTAGAGTTTTTTTAACCCACGCAGCTCAAAAAGCTGCATTTTTTAGGAGTATTTATCTATGTTCTCCCTAACGCATGACCCACTAGGCAGCATTTGGCTGTCGGCATTGGTGGCAGCGATTCCTATTGTGTTGTTTTTGCTCGGCTTAACCGTGTTGAAACTCAAAGGGTTGCACGCCGCTTTGCTCACTTTGGTGGCAACGTTGGTGCTGTCGTTCTACCCGTTTAACCTGCCGTTTGCCGCCGCGTTTGCCGCTGTGGCATCGGGCTTTTGGGCAGGCTTTTGGCCTATTGGCTACATCATCATTATGGCGATGTGGCTTTACCGCTTAACCGTTGCCACAGGCAAAATTGAAGTCATCAAAGGCTCGCTGACCATGGTTTCCGCCGACCAACGCATCCAATTATTGCTGATTGGCTTCTGCTTTGGCGCGTTCTTGGAAGGTGCGGCGGGCTTTGGCGTGCCGATTGCCATTTGTAGCGTGATGCTGGCTGCGCTGGGCTTCAACCCTTTGCAAGCAGCGATGTTGTGCTTGGTTGCCAACGCGGCGGCGGGCGCGTGGGGCGCGATTGGTATTCCCGTGGCGATTGTGGATACGTTTAAACTGGAAGGCGTAACCGCGCTGGGCGTATCACAAGCCGCCAACACCACCTTGCCGATTGTTGCCGCCAGCGTACCGTTTTTGCTGGTGTGGATTTTGGATGGCTTTAAAGGCATCAAAGAAACCTTGCCTGCTTTGCTGGTAACTTCTGTGGTGTTTACGTTATCGCAAGTGGTGGTGAGCTACTTCTTGGGCCCTGAATTGGTGGACATCGTTCCCCCCTTGCTTTCTTTGGCTGCTTTGGCTGCGTTGTGCACCCAATGGAAACCGAAAAACATTTTCCGCTTGGTAGCAGAAGACGAGAGCAACAAAGCGAAATTCTCTACTGGGCAAATCGTGGATGCTTGGATGCCGTTTGTGTTGTTGAGCATCGCGGTGATTGTGTGGAGTATGCCGTTCTTTAAAGGGATGTTTATTAAAGACGGGATATTGTCGTTCACCACGATTACTTTGGATGTGATGCCTGGTGAAGGCGAAGTGAAAGCCGCGCTGGATTTGGGCAAAGCCACAGGTACAGCGATTTTGGTGGCAACGCTGATTACTATCGCCATGAGCAGCAAAACTTTGTCGTTTGGCAAAGCGTTTGGCGTGTTAAAAGAAACGTTTAAATCGTTCCTCATCGCCATTATTACCATTTCCTGCATCTTGGCGATTGCCAAATTGATGACGTTCACAGGCATGACCAAAGTGTTGGGTGAAGCCATCGCCGAAACAGGCAAAGTCTTCCCATTGCTCTCTCCCATCTTGGGCTGGATTGGCGTGTTTATGACAGGCTCGGTGGTAAACAACAACACCTTATTTGCGGGCGTGCAAAGCACGGTGGCAGGCAAGCTGGGCATTGACCCCAATATGCTGGTAAGCGCCAACACCGCAGGCGGCACAATGGCAAAATTGGTATCGCCCCAATCCATTACCATCGCCACAGGCGCATTGGGCAAAACAGGCGAAGAATCTGCCGTGCTGAAACTGGTGCTGCGATACAGCATCGCCTTGCTGGTGTTTGTGTGCGTGTGGACATTTATCATCTCGCTGGTACTGGAAGCGGGAGCGCATTAACGCTGTAAACAAAAGCACTCTGGTAAACGGAGTGCTTTTTTTGCGGATGGAATGAGGCAGCCTGAAAAGGGGTTGGCTATGGTTTCAGGCTTTTAGATTTCAGGCTGCCTCAGGGTTTTTGCAAACGTTTTAGACGGCAAAGCAAGCATCCGAGGCAGCCTGAAAATACAAAAAAGAGCCAAATCAATCGGCTCTTTTATTTTTTACTTCCAATAATTATTCGCCGCCGCAACGGTTTGGAAATGAATGGCAATCACTTGGGATACCAGCGTTAAGCTATCCGCATCGTTTTCGTAAACAGGGCGCAGTTTGCTGCGGATATCGGGGTCGGGTTGCGTGTATTTCACGCCCATGCGCGCCAGCTTGATGGCAAGTTCGTAGCCCTCTTGCGGCGTGTCGGTGATGAGCGAAGTGATCCATGGTTCCATGATTTTTCCTTATGGTTGTGGTTTGAAAGGCGCGCATTGTAAATAATTGAACAGGGCTAGGCAAATAGCATACAAGGCAGCCTGAAAATGCTGTTCCTGCATCCCCAAAAGGCAGCCTGAAACCCGTTTTTCAGGCTGCCTCTGCTATAATTGCGCCCCTTGTTTTTACTGCAATTTCCACGCAAACCATGCCCACACCCGACCTCAATCAAACCCTCTCCAAAGACCGCCACTTTCTCCAACGCGCTTTCAGGCAGCCTGAAAAATACGGCGGCATCGCCAGCGTAGAACGCAAATACCAAAAATCCCATACCCTTTTTCTCAAACGCCAAGCCGCCCTCCCCAAGCCCGATTTTGACCACACCCTCCCCGTCCACGAGCGTTTGCATGACATCAAAACCGCCATCGCCAGCCACCAAGTAACCATCATCTGCGGCGAAACAGGCTCGGGCAAAACCACGCAGTTGCCGAAAATCTGCCTAGAACTCGGGCGCGGCGCGGCGGGCTTAATCGGGCACACCCAGCCGCGTCGCCTTGCCGCGCGTTCCGTTGCCGAGCGCATTGCCGAAGAACTGGGGCAGCCCATTGGGCAGGCAGTGGGCTACAAAGTGCGCTTCAACGACAACACCTCGCGCGAAGCCAATATTAAATTGATGACCGACGGCATTTTGCTCGCCGAAACCCAAGCCGACCGCTATCTCACCGCCTACGACACGCTGATTATCGACGAAGCGCACGAACGCAGCCTGAACATCGATTTCCTGCTGGGCTACCTGAAACAGCTACTGCCGCGCCGCCCCGATTTGAAAGTTATCATCACCTCCGCCACGATTGACGCAGAGCGGTTTTCCCAACATTTCAACGGCGCGCCCGTGCTGGAAGTGTCGGGGCGCACTTACCCCGTAGAAATCCGCTACCGCCCCATCAACGAGGGCGACGAAGACGAAGCCGAAATCGACATTCCCGAAGCCATCGCCGACGCGGCAGACGAACTCGCGCGGCTGGGCGATGGCGACATTCTCGTTTTCCTGCCCGGCGAGCGCGAAATCCGCGAAGCCGCCGAAGCCCTGCGCAAATCGCCCTTGCGCCGCAACGACGACATTCTGCCCCTGTTCGCCCGCCTTTCCGCGCAGGAGCAGCACAAAATCTTCCACCCCAGCGGCTCGCAGCGGCGCATTATTCTGGCGACCAACGTCGCCGAAACCTCGCTCACCGTGCCGCGCATCAAATACGTCATCGACACAGGCTTGGCGCGCGTCAAACGCTATTCCGCACGGGCAAAAGTGGAGCAGCTTCATGTAGAAAAAATCTCCCAAGCCGCCGCCCGCCAACGCTCCGGCCGCTGCGGACGCGTCTCCGCAGGCGTGTGTATCCGACTGTTTTCAGAAGAAGATTTCAACAGCCGCACCGAATTCACCGACCCCGAAATCGTCCGCAGCAACCTGGCCGCCGTCATCCTGCGCATGGCAGCGTTGAAACTCGGCGACGTGGCGGCATTCCCGTTTTTAGAAATGCCCGATTCGCGGTATATCAATGATGGTTTTCAGGTGTTGCTGGAATTGGGGGCGGTGGAGGCCGTCTGAAAACAGGCGGCTCGGGCGTTTATGCCCAACGAGAACCTTATTGTCACTATTATTAGGGATTAATACAATGAATATAAAAGAATTTATGTCTAACTACACCAACCATCCTGTGCTCTTTATCGGAACAGGCATGAGCTTGAGATACCTAGATAATTCATATACTTGGGATGGACTATTATCTCAAATTGCAATAGATTTGTTTGGAGATGATAGAGAATATTTGAACATCAAATCACGACATTATGAAGATGGTAAATTTCAATATGAAGAGATTGCAGAGGACTTACAAAGCAGATTTGATAAAGCTTTAGAAAATGAACCTGATGGTAGATTTAAAGAAATAAATGATAGGTTCTTTGAAAACATGAGAGCAGGAAATACCTTAAGTAGGTTTAAGATTTATATATCCACCTTGCTCTCACAATTAAACTATAAGGATAATTCAAATACAGAATTATCAGAATTAAAAAAAGCAAGGAAAAACGTAGGCTCAATCATTACAACAAATTATGACAAATTAGCCCAAGATATTTTTGAATTTAACCCACTAATTGGCAATGATATTCTTCTAAGCAATCCTTATGGTTCAGTATACAAAATACATGGCTGCATTGACGATCCATCAAAAATTATTATCACCAAAAGGGATTATGATAAATTTAAAGAAAAATATGAACTTATTAGGGCTCAATTATTATCGTTATTTATTCATAATCCTATCATATTTCTCGGATATAACGTTGGCGACGAAAATATCAAAGAGATTTTAAAAACTATCTTTACTTATGTAGATCCAAACTCTCCTTCAGCCGATAAAATTCGTAGGAATTTTTTGCTTGTGGAATATGAACCTGACTCTAACAATGAAGATATTGTCGAGCATGATATTGATATAACTGGATTCTCTACTATCCGTATTAATAAAATTAAAACAGATAACTTCTCACAAATTTATAAAGCTCTTGCGGAACTAACGCTACCAATCTCAGCTATGGATGTGCGTAAGTTTCAATCTATAGCAAAGGAGATTTATACTGGCGGCAACATTAAAGTTAACTTTACGGAAGATATGGACAATTTGAATAATAGCGATAAAGTGGTTGCTATTGGTTCAACCAAAACTATCAGCTACAACTTTCAAACAACATCGGAGATGATGTCAAATTATTTCAGAATAATTGAAGAGGAAAATTCACAACTACTAAAATTAATAGATAAGCACAGTATAACATCTACACAATATTTTCCTATTCATGGGTTCAGTAGAATATGTACTGATCTAATTAGAGAAAATGAACTTAAACAGCAGCAAAAAGAAAAGCTAGAATATTTTATTGAAACCATAAATAGGCGTTGTAAGAATAAGCATTCATCTATCCAATCAATCTTAGATGATGAAAGTATTTCAGATACGTACAAAAACAATGCAATTGCTTGGGGAATATGGAATAAACAGCTTCCAGAGGATGAAATTGTGAATTATTTAAAAAATTTTGAGGATAAAAAAGATACGCACTATAAAAGACTGCTATGTATGTTTGATTATAAAAAATATGCGGATGCCGTCTAAACCCTAAAAAATAATGTCGGGCATCAATGCCTGACCTACAAGACTATGCAAAACACTAAAAATCAAGCACGCGGCTCAGGCATTCAT
>CAUVGV010000047.1:0-12772 GCA_963551505.1 uncultured Kingella sp. | reverse complement strand
TTTTGCAGCAGAGCAAGAAAAATTGCTGATGATTATTCAGCATAAAGACGAAATTATCGCGCAGCAAAATAGGGAGTTGGCAACATTAGAAAAACTGGTTACTTCGTTAGAATTACGCCTGAAAGAACAATAAATTAGGTTTTCAGGCTGCCCATGAAACTCCTAAAAGATAGCCTCATCTACCTTATCGGCGAGCTCACCGCCAAAGCTCTGCCCTTTTTGCTGCTGCCCTATCTCACGCGCAAATTTGGCGCGGCGGGCTATGGCGATTTGTCTTACTGGCAAACGCTGTTTTCGCTGCTGATTATCGTGTTGAGTCTGAGCCAAGATGGCGCGCTCACGCGCTATTTTTATGTGTACGGCAAACGCAATCTGCCCGGCGTGATGCTGGCGGGCTACGGCTACACCGCGTTGGTTACGCTTGCCGCGCTGGGTGTTGCCGCCGCCGCGCAGTCGGTCAACCTTGCCGCTGTAACCTGCGCCGCCGCCGCGCAAAGCGTCCTTGGCGTGCAACTGGCTTACCGCCAATGCCAAAAACGCGCCCTCGCCTACACGCTTATCCAAACCGCCAGCGGCGTGCTCACCAGCTTGCTCACCATCGCCCTGCTGGAAGCCAGCCACAGCGCGTCCATCGCCATCCGCTTTGCCGCGCTGTTGCTGGGCAACGCCGCCGTGTCCCTCGCCGCCTATGCCCTTATCCCCAAAAATCGCCACCGCCCCAGCCTGCGCCGCCTGTTTCAGGCTGCCCAATACATCTTCGCCTTTGGCCTGCCGCTTGTGTTGCACCACGCCAGCGGCTTTATCAAAGGGCAGCTAGACCGCATCGTTATCCACCAGCACTACGCTGCCGAACAGCTCGGCATCTACGCCGCAGGCTTGCAGCTTGCCAGCATCCTCAGCATCCTGCTGCTCGCCGCCAACAAAGCCGTTGTGCCGCATTATTACCAAGCCATCAAACAAGGCAGCCTAAACGCCGCCCAAATCCGCCGCCTCGCCCTTGCCAGCCTTGTCGCCAGCCCCATCCCCGCCGCGCTGGCATGGCTGCTGCCCAACGCCTTGTTTACATGGCTGCTGGGCACGCAATACGCAGGCAGCCAGTATTACGCCAGCCTGTTCCTGCTCGGCTTCGGGCTTACCCTGCCCTACTATCTGCTGGTGAACCACCTGTTTTACCACGGCAAAAACAAGCGCATCGCCCTGATTTCTGTGCTGTCCACGCTGGTTTACCTTGCCGCGCTGTTTACCACCGCCCGCATCGGCATCCAATGGATACCGCTGGCGATGATTGCAGGCAACGCCGCGATTTTGCCGATTTTGTGGCTGAATGTGCGGGATGAGGCAGCCTGAAAACCCAAACAGACAACAACAGCTTGCCGCCCAAGCTATTCTCAATTAGGCAGCCTGAAATCAAGCCTAGCCGTAGGGTGTGCAGCTTCGCTGCGCACGCAGTTTGCAAGGCAGCCTGAAACCTTTGCAAAACCCTGCAACCGATGGTGCAGCGGCTCGCCGACATTATTCCAACCCGCAAAGCCTTATTGAATACACCCTTTGGTGACGAGCCGTCGCCGCTCCATTTTAGTTTTCAGGCTGCCTTACAGCTTTGGTAACAGTAAGGCAGCCTGAAAACAATTAGGCAGCCTGAAAACACCCCCCCCCGTTTTCAGGCTGCCTCAACCGCAATCAAACCCGCGTAACCTTGCGCACCTGCGGAATTTGGTGCAACGCCGCCATCACCGTGTTCAAATGCACCAAATCGCGCACGTTCAAATTAAAACGGAACTCCACAAACCCTTCTGTGCCGCTTTGCGATTTAGACAGCGTGTCCACCGAGGCGATGTCTGCGCCGTTGTCGGAAATGGCGGAAGTAATCGCCGCCAGCAGCGCGTGGGCATCCAGCGAGGAAACCACCACCGCCGCGTCATACGTTCTGCTGGCGTTGTTGGGCAGCATACCCCAATCGGCATCAAGCTGATGCTCGCTGTCGGCTTTCAACAGCGTGGCGCAGTTGTCGCGGTGGATGATGACCCCTTGATCGGCAACGATTACCGCGCGCACGCTATCGCCGGGTAAGGGCAAGCAGCATTTGCCCAAGTGAACGTGTGGCATATCGTTGCCGTTCACTTGAATCGGGCTGAGTTTCACTTCGCCGCCCCAATGCTCGCCCGCCAATTCGGCAATTTCCATCGCCACGGATACGGGCAACAGCCGCCCCATGCCCACTTGATACAACACGTTTTCAAACGTTTGTTTTTTCTCTTCCAGCGATTGCAAATATTTGTCTTTCAGCGTTTCAGACTGCGCCACTTTTTTCGGCAGTAGGCTGTTTAACGCGCGGGCAAGCAGGCGTTCGCCCAAGGCAATCGCATCGGCATGGCTGGTATTTTTAATATAGCTGCGGATGGCGCTGCGGGCGCGGCTGGACTTGGCAAAATTGAGCCAAGCGGGGTTGGGCTTGCCTTGCGCGGAAGTGATGATTTCCACCGTGTCGCCCGTTTTAAGCGTGGTGTTGAGCGGCACGGCAACGCGGTTCACGCGCGCGCCCACACAGCGGTGCCCGATGTCGGTGTGGATGGTGTAGGCAAAATCAATCGGCGTTGCACCGCGCGGCAGCGTGATGATTTTGCCTTTGGGCGTAACGATATAGACTTCGTTGGGGAACAAATCCACTTTAACGTGTTCCAAAAATTCCATCGCGTTGGCACTGCGCGCTTGCAAGTCCAAAATATTTTGCAGCCATTGGTTGGTGCGCAGCGTGGCTTCGTCTTCCTTGCTGGATTTGGATTTATACGCCCAATGGCTGGCAACGCCCACTTCGGCGATGGCGTGCATTTCGCGCGTGCGGATTTGCACTTCAATCGGCAAGCCGTATGGGCCGTTGAGCGTGGTGTGCAGCGATTTGTAGCCGTTGGATTTGGGGATGGCGATGTAGTCTTTGAATTTGCCGGGGCGCGGCTGATACAGACTGTGCAACGCGCCCAATGCGGCGTAACACGCGGGGACGCTGTTCACAATCACGCGAAAGCCATAGATGTCCAACACTTCTTCAAATTTGAGTTTTTTGGACAGCATTTTTTGATGGATGTTGTAAAGATTTTTCTCGCGCCCGCGAATTTGCGCTTCAATATTGCAGGCAACAAGGCGCAGGTTGATGTCGCGCAACACGCGGTCTATCACATCGTGGCGATTTTTTTTGAATGTGGTCATGGCGCGTTTGAGAATTTCGTAGCGTTTGGGGTGCATGGCGTGAAACGACAAGTCTTGCAGTTCACGGTAAACGTGGTTCAGCCCCAAGCGGTTGGCGATGGGGGCATAGACTTCCAGCGTTTCGGTGGCGATGCGGCGGCGGCTGGCGGGGCTTTTTGCGCCCAGCGTGCGCATATTGTGCAGACGATCGGACAGCTTGACGATAATCACGCGCACGTCTTTGGTCATCGCCAAAATCAGTTTGCGAAAGCTCTCGGCTTGCTGCTCGGCTTGGCTGTCAAATTTGAGGTTTTCCAGCTTGGATAAGCCGTCCACCATTTCGGCGATGGTGTCGCCAAAATCGGTTGCCATTTGCGCTTTGGTTACGCTTGTGTCTTCCAACACGTCGTGCATCAAGCCTGCGCTGAGGGTTTGGATGTCCATGTGCCAACGGGCAAGCTCGGTGGCAACGGCGATGGGGTGGGTGATGTAAGGCTCGCCGCTTTTGCGCGTTTGCCCATCGTGGGCGCGAAAAGCGTAGGCGCAGGCGGTTTCTAGCTGCTGCTGTTCGGCATCGGAAAGATAGCTGGCTTCTTGAAAGAGCTTGTTGCGATAGTCGGCGGTTAGGCTGTCATAAGGGGCTTGGGGCGAGGGAATGGGCATGAGCGTTTGGGATGGGGTGATTTGCGAAGGGATGGTTCGGGCTGGATGAAACTTGATTTCAGGCTGCCTTTGGGGCGTGAGTTTAGGCAGCCTGAAAAGGGAATGGATGCGTTTGGCGCATGGTGGATGTTTGGGGCAATGAGGCAGCCTGAAAACCGTGCAGCGAGTATTTTGGGGAGCGCGGTAAACGGGTTTTCAGGCTGCCTTAACGCAACCCTTATTCATACTTGCGAAGCAGCTTGTCAATTTCTGCTTCATAGTTCGCGCAAAAATTAGGCGCGCTGGCTTTTTTCAGATATTTGGCTTTCAGCGTTTCGGTGTTTCGTTTTAGTTTGGCGATGTTTTTTTTCGTTGTATTGAGCACAGTTATGCTTATTCAGCGCCTGCGTTAAGCGCGGTTCGTATTTTTGCCGCATGGCTTCAATGGATACGCCGCATTGCCCCGAATACAAGCCTGTGGCAAAGCCTGCTTCGTAGATATTGCTGCAACGGCGTTCTTCCAGCCAAGATGCGTTTGCCAACGCGGGCGCGATAAGAGCGAGCAAAACCAATTTTTTTAACATGATGATTCCTTCCAGTTATAAGAACCTGTATCCATTATTTACATAGGTAGATTTTATGACATAAAAGCGCGGGTACAAGACAAAAAGCGCAGCAAGGTCGGACACCTTGCGAGCATTTTTAACGCGGTATCCGCGTTTTTAGGGCATAAAAGATGCCTATGTAAATAGTGAATGCAGGTTCTAAACATTTCAGGCTGCCCAACGCGCAAGCAAACGCAATAGGCAGCCTGAAAACCATTATTTCACGCGCGACAATATCTCATCGGCGGTTACCTGCCCTGCGGCGATTTCGCGCAACGCCGTTACCGTGGGCTTATCGTGGCGAATATCCTCCACCAAAGGCGAAGTGCCGTTTTCCAGCTGGCGAGCACGGCGCGCGGCGGCGAGGGTTAAATCAAAATGATTGGGGATTTTTTCAATACATTCTTCAACGGTGATACGAGCCATTGTGGTTTCCTTGTGGCGAGTAAGTTTGCGGCAGCCTGAAAACCCATTTGGATAACAGGCAGCCTGAAAATTGTTAAGATTTGAATTTTAAAGATTTTGCAATATTTTTTCAACGTTTAACGTTTGATTACGCAGCCGCAAGCGTTGCGCTTTAACAATATGCAGCAAATCGCCCTCTGCCTGCACCAAATCGTTGTTCACCACAATATAATCAAACGCAAATGCATAGCGAATTTCCTGCTCCGCCTCGCTCAACCGCCGCGCGATGACTTCTTCGCTATCGGTTTGGCGGTTGCGCAAACGCTGTTCCAGCACAGCAAGCGAGGGCGGCAGAATAAAAATGCTTACCGCTTCGGGCAACGCCTTGCGCACTTGCTCCGCGCCTTGCACGTCAATTTCCAAAATCACATCCAAGCCTTGCGCGCACATTTCCTGCACCGCCGCCGCGCTGGTGCCATACAAATTGCCAAACACTTCGGCGTGTTCCAAAAACGCGCCCTGCCCCACCAATTCGGCAAAATGCTCGCGCGTGGTGAAATAATAATGCTTGCCGTGTTGCTCGTTGTCGCGTGGCGCGCGCGTGGTGTGCGAAATGGACACGCGGATATTGGGATTGTGCGCGGTTAAACGCGAAACCAGCGTGGTTTTGCCTGTGCCCGATGCGGCGGAAATGATAAATACATTGCCTTTGGCGGTTGTCATTTTGTTTACCTTTGATTACAAACCAATTACAAATAATCACAATTATGCCATAGTTTTCAGGCTGCCTAAACTATTGGGCGGGCTTTGTATTAAGCAGCCTGAAAACATTGCAACAGCCTGAAACCCCATCCAGCCAAAACTAAAACCCAACGCTCACACGCGGGGTTGAATTTTGCAACAAGCCAAGCAAATTAAAGCTGGCTCATCTTCATCTGAATCAACTGCCGATTGCCTGAGTTTTCAGGCAATTTATCCAACGCCAGTTTATACGCCTCGCCCGCTTCTTTGGCTTTGCCTTGCGCCGCGAACACATCGCCTTTGGTTTCGTTAATCAACGGCTGATACGTCGCGTCCACAGGCGCGGCAAGCGTTTTCAAAGCATCGTCAAATTTTTTCTGTTGAATATACACATTCGCCAAATTCTGCATTGCGGCAGCCTGAAAAACGGGCGTTTTGTCGTTTGCCAGCACCCATTGATACGCCTTCGCCGCATCGTCCAGCTTGCCCGCTTGGAACAACGCCGCCGCCGTTTGCAAGCTCGCCTGCGTGGTTGCCGTGTCTTTGGGGAACTGCTGTTGCAACGCCGCCAATTTCGCCGCATCGCCTTTCACTTGCGAAGCCAGTTGCGCCGCCTGCGCACTGCCTTGATGCACGCGCCCTTGATACGCCACATAGCCCACATAGCCCAGCGCGCCCGCCACCAGCACCGCCACCACCCATTTGCCGCCGCTGTGCCAAATATGCTTCGCCGTGTTGATGCTTTCTTGTTCGTCGTGATAACCCGCCATTATTGTGTACTCCATTGATTTAATTGTTGAACTAGCTCATCGGCAGCAACGGTTGTTTGTCCGCGCTCGCCGCGTAAGTCTTTGATGGTAACCGTATTTTGCGCCACTTCGTTTTCCGCAATAATCACAGCAAACGCCGCGCCCGATTGGTCGGCGCGTTTAAACTGGTTTTTCAGCTTGGTGCTGCCTGAAAACTGCGCCACGTTAACCCCCGCGCCGCGCAAGGTTTGCGCGTGTTTCATCGCTGCCAACGTTGCGCCTTCGCCCTGCTGCATCACAAACACATCGGGCGCAAAATCGGCTTTCAGGCTGCCGTAATCGCGCACCAGCAGCAGCAGCCGCTCAATGCCCATCGCAAAGCCGATAGACGACGTGGCGCGTCCGCCCAGCTCTTCCATCAAGCCGTCATAACGCCCGCCGCCGCACACAGTCGCCTGCGCGCCGAGCTTGTCGGTGGTCCATTCAAACACTGTGTGGTTGTAATAATCCAAGCCGCGCACCAAGCGTGGGTTTTCTATGTATTTGATTTGCAAGCCATCCAGCAGCGATTTGAACGTGTTGTAGTGTCGCAACGAGGCTTCGCCCAAATAATCCAACAGGCGCGGCGCGGCGTTGCAAATGTCTTGCAAGGCGGGGTTTTTGCTGTCTAACACGCGCAGCGGGTTGGTGTGCAAACGGCGTTTGCTGTCGTCGTCCAACTCGGCTTCGTGTTGCGACAAATAAGCAACCAAAGCGGCGCGGTGGTCGGCGCGCTCTTCGCGGTTGCCCAAACTGTTGATTTCCAGCGTTAATTGCTCGCTGATGCCCAATTCGCGCCACAAATCGGCGCACATGGCGATGATTTCCGCGTCAATATCGGGGTCGGCAAAGCCAAGAGCTTCAATGCCCACTTGGTGAAACTGGCGATAACGCCCTTTTTGCGGGCGTTCGGCGCGAAACATCGCCCCCATGTACCACAATTTTTGCGGCGCGGCGTAGGTTAAATCGTGTTCCACCACCGCGCGCAGGCAGCTTGCTGTGCCTTCGGGGCGCAGGCTGAGGCTGGTTTCGCCCGCGTTGTCGTTAAACGTGTACATCTCTTTGCCCACCACATCGGTTTCTTCGCCGATGGAGCGCACGAATAGATTTGTGTGTTCCACAATGGGCGTGCGGATTTGCTTGTAGCCAAAGCGTTGCGTCCATTTTTGCACTTGGTTTTCAAAGGCTTGCCAGAAGTCGGCGGTGAGCTTGAAGTCTTTTTGTTCAACAGGCAGAAGGTCGTTCATGCCTTTAACGGATTGGATTTTTTGGGACATTTTGCGGCTTTCAGAATGGGAATTTGGGTTTCAGGCTGCCTGAAAAAAGCGCGTATTGTAACCGATTTCAGGCTGCCTTATCTTGTTATTGAGGGCACAATTATCTATACTTTCCGTAGCTATTTTAAACAGGAGACGCAGCATGACTACCGCTAAACTATTTTGGAACGGCAGCTCGCAAGCCGTGCGCTTGCCCAAAGAATTTCGCTTTTCAGGCAGCCTTGTGCGCATTCGCAAGCAAGGGCGGCAAGTGATTATTGAGCCGATGGACACCGATTGGGCATGGCTGGACGATTTGGGCGAGCCCGACCCCAGCTGGGCAGAAGCCGTTGCAAACAGCTGCGATGAACTGCCGCAGGCGCGAGATTGGGATTTTTTATGAAATATCTGCTGGACAGCAATGCAGTCATTGCCTTGCTCAACAAAAATCCCGATTTTATTCAAAAAATTACGCAATACATCCCGCAAGATTTTGCCTTGTCGTCCATCGTGTTGTTTGAGCTTACTTTTGGCGCGTATAAAAGCCAAAAAACGGCAGAAAATTTAGCCAAGCTGGCAAAGCTGCCGTTTGCGCTGCTGCCGTTTGAACAAGCCGACGCGCAATGCGCGGGCGAAATCCGCGCCGATTTGCAACGCCAAGGCACGCCAATTGGTGCGTATGACGTGTTGATTGCGGGGCAGGCGGTGGCGCAGGATTTGGTATTGATTACGCACAACGTGCAAGAATTTTCGCGCGTGGCACAGCTTAAATTTGAAGATTGGCAGCCTGAAACATGAAACCCAACCCCCTGCCCATGCTAAACGGCATCAAACCCAGCTACCTCAACCTACCACACGACAAGCAATACATCGGCAAGCCGCTGCTGTGCTATTTGCGTGCGCGTTTTCCGTTTATTGCCGAGAGCGTTTGGCGGGCGCGGCTCAACAGCGGCATGGTGGTGAACCAGCGCGGCGAGCCGTTGCACGAAAATGTATTGTACCAAGCAGGCGAGACGATTTTTTACTACCGCGAAATCAGCCGCGAAAACGAGCCGCGCATCCCGTTTGACGAAAAAATTTTGTGGTTAGACAACGATTTAATCGTAGTGGACAAGCCGCATTTTCTGCCCGTTACCCCCAGCGGGCGATTTTTGCGCGAAACGCTGCTCACCCGCCTGCGGCTGCATCCCGATTTGCAGCATCTGAATACCGCCGACATCACGCCGCTGCATCGTTTGGACAAAGACACCGCAGGCGTGATGCTGTTTTCGCACAACAGTACCACCCGCGCGGCGTATCACACGCTGTTCCCCAGCCATGCCATCCAAAAAACCTATCACGCGCTCGCACCCACGCGCTTGGATTTGCCCTATCCGCTTACCGTGCGCACGCGCCTTGTGCCCAGCGAACCGTTTTTTTTGATGCGAGAAACGGCGGGCGAGGCAAACGCCGAAACGCGCGTGCGGCTGCTGGAACAGCGCGGCGAGGTAAGCCTATACGAATTGCAGCCGATTACGGGCAAAAAACACCAGCTTCGCGTGCAGATGATGGGCTTGGGGATGCCGCTGCTGAACGATGTGCTGTATCCCATCGCGCAGCCTGAAAACGGGGATGATTACAGCAAACCGTTGAAATTGCTGGCGAAGCGGTTGGAATTTATTGACCCGATAACGGGGGAGAGGCGTGGGTTTGAGAGCGAGCAGGAATTATGAATGAGCGGGGTTGAGGCAGCCTGAAAATACCAGCGACGGCGTTTTCAGGCTGCCTTTGATGCGTGTTGGCAGCCTGAAAACTAAAATGGAGTGGCAACGGCTTGTCATCAAATGGTGTTCAACAGGGCTTTATTATTTAGCAAAATGTCGGCAAGCTGCCGATGCTCCATCGGTTGCAGGTTTGGCAAAGATTTCGGTTCTAAGTAATTTGAGGCAGCCTGAAAACGGGGTTATCCCTTTTCAGGCTGCCTCTGCATTTTTAGCCAGCGCACGGCTTACCAGCAAGCCGTAGGGGAAATGATTTTCAGGTACTCCAGTAATTCAAAATAAAAACCGCATCATAAGGGAGTGTGGTTGTGCCACGCACCCTTGTATTTCCTCCAAGCGGGAGTAAACTCGCGACTCTCCCCACCAGTATGACGGCATTCTGTATGCACCCTACTACATCGCGTTGGTTCGCCGCCTTGCCTTAGGCTGTGAAACGACTAACCTAAAACTCCCACCAACCACACCTCCCCTATCCCATGCCCCACCCTGCCTACACCTTCATCGCCCGCCGCGCCCAAGTCCTCGCCATCCTCTCCCTAATCGGCGCAACTCTCGGCGCACTCGGCAGCTTCCATTGGATCGCCGAACTATTCAGCCACTTCTGGGCATGGTACGGCGCATTCTTCGCCCTCGCCGCCCTGTTCGCCCGCAGCCGCCGCCAACGCCTCGCATGGCTCATCCCCGTCCTATTCGCCGCCTACTGGCTGTTCACGCCCCTGCCCGCCGCCCCCGCCGCATCCGCCCCACACACCCACCGCGCCCTCTGGTACAACGTCAATCTAGACAACCCCAACCCCGCAGCCGAAATCGCCCTAATCCAACAACACAGCCCCGACCTTATCGCCCTAGCCGAAATCAACCTAGACGACCCACGCTGGCAACCGCTGCAACAAGCCTACCCACACGGCTGCCAACACCAAGAATCCAGCCCCTTCGCCCTCGCCCTCTGGTCAAAAACCCCGCTGCAAAGCTGCCGCATCAGCTACATCAACCACATCCCCCTAATCCGCGCCCAACTCCCCAACGGCACCGCCCTTTACGCCCTACATCCCCCGCCACCCATCAACGCCGAACTCGCCCAAACACGGCTAGACTACCTGCGCCACGCCGCCGCCCAAATCGCCAGCGAAAACAGCGTACTCGTACTCGGCGATCTCAACGCCACCCCATTTTCGCCCGTATTCCGCGATTTCACCGCCACCGCTGGGCTGCACAACGCCATGCGCCACATCACGCCCACATGGTTCTTATTCGGACTACACCTAGACCATGCCCTGCACCGCCAAGCAGGCAACGTGCAAACCACCGCCCTACCATGGGGCAAATCCGACCACCGCGCGCTATTGGTTGAACGCCAATTTTAAATTTGCCCGCGCAGATAAACCAAAGGCAGCCTGAAAACGGTGTACCCATTTTCAGGCTGCCTTGATGTGTTTAGAACCTGTATTCGCGCGGCAAGCGATTAGGCGTAGGCTTGCAATTCGGGGTTGATGTCGGTTTGCGCGAGGTTGTTGGTGTAGTTGCACAATGTTGCCAGCGCCACGCCCATCACTACGTCCACGGCTTGCTCTTGGCGATAGCCTGCGGCAACGAAGGCGGCGAGTTCGGCATCGGAAACCGCGCCTTTGTTTGCCATCACGGCGATGGTGAAATCGGCAAGGGCTTTGAGTTTGGCATCGTCAAATTCGGCGGGGTTCACATCGCGCGAGGCTTTGATGGCTTGCTCGGACAGCAGTTTTTTCAGCGTTGCCAGCTTGGTGTGCCCTGCCACGCAGAAGCCGCATTGGTTGGTGCGGGCGGCGATGATTTGAATGACTTCGCGTTCGCCGCCTGTGAGGGAGTTTTCGTTGTTGAGCTTGCCAACTTCTTGGTAGAAGGTCAGGGCTTGGGGGGAGTTGGCGAGTGCGCCGATAAGGTTAGGGATAAAGCCGTTGGCTTTTTGCGCGGCTTCTACGCGGGCTTTGGCGGCTTCGGGGGCAGATTCTACGGTGTGTACGGTTAAACGGGCCATTTTTGTGTTCCTTATGTTTGGGTGAAAAAGACGGGCGGATTGTAGGAGGGTTTGGGCAGCCTGAAAAAGATTTTGTGTTTATGTTTGTTAGAAGATTTGGTTATTTAGGCAGCCTGAAATGGGGGGCGCGGGGGCGATGCTTGGGGTGTTTGAATCGTGATGCGCGTTTTTACGGCTTGCTGGCAAGCCGTGCGCTGGTTTTAACAAGGGGTGAGGCAGCCTGAAAACGTTAAATGGCGGTGGAACTGGTTTGCTGTTTGGTTCTGGATGGTGGGCAACGGGTTGGCAAGCCGTGCGCGGGCTTAATACGCATGGGCAATGCATCATTGCCGTTTCAGGCTGCCTATTTGGCGTAAAACGATGCTTCGCCTTCGGGGCGGGTTTTGAAGCGTTTGTGCAGCCAGTAATACTGGGGGATTTGCTCGCGGACACGCGCTTCGATAAAGGCGTTCATGCGGCGCACGTCGGCGGCGGTGTCTTGGCTGGGGTAGTTTTCCCATGCGGGGTAAAAGCGTAGGACAACGCTGCCATCGGCTTGGCGCGTGGGGATGGCGGGGATGATTTTGGCGTGGGTCATTTGGGCGATGCGGGGCAAGCCTGCGATGGTGGCCGCCTGAACGCCGAAAAAATCGACGAACAGCGAGTCTTTGGCGCCAAAGTCTTGGTCGGGCAGGTAGAGAAAGGGGGCGTTTTCGCTGCGGATGCGTTTGATGATGCTGCGCAGCCCTTCGGTGCGCCCAACGAGGAAGACGTTGTTGTAGCGGTGTCGCCCGTGCAGAATTTGCGCGTCGAGCGTGGGGTTTTTTTGGTGGGAATAGACGCTAATCAGTGGCACGTCTTGGTTGAGCGCGTAAACGGCGGCTTCAAAGGCGGTGAAATGCGGGTAGAGCAGGATGACTTTTTCGCCTGCGGCAAGGGCATCGTCAAGGATGTGTTTGTCTTGGTAGCGCACCATTTGGCGCAGTTCGGCGGCGGGGGCGTACCAGTATTTGCCGTATTCCAGCACCAAAAGCGTCATGTGGTAGAAGTGTTGGCGCAGGATTTGTTCGCGCTCGGCGGGGGATTTTTCGGGGAAGCAAAGGGCAAGGTTGGTTTGCCCGACTTTGCGGCGCGGGGCAACCAGCCAGTAGCACAGCCAGCCGAATAGGTGGGCAAGGGTGCGCAGGGCGGAATGGGGGAGCTTGCCGAGGAGTTTGAGAATGAAGAAGGCGAATTTCATGGGGTGGGCTTTCAGGCTGCTTAATGGGCGGCTGCGATGTGGGCAAGATGGTTTCAGGCTGCCATTTTTGTAAAGTAGGTCGGGCCTTTATGACCCCCATTTTTAGTGAAGCATTAAGAACCTCGGGCCTCAAATCCCGACCAACGATAGTCGTTTATATTA
>CAUVGV010000046.1:0-12835 GCA_963551505.1 uncultured Kingella sp. | reverse complement strand
CAATCTCTACCACCACCACAACCAACAACGCCACCAAACCCAGCCCCCGCACAACTACACCCAAGCCGCCCACGCCGCCGAAGAGCTGCACAAACACATCCGCCCCCTGATACCCGTTGCCGTCCTGCCCGCCACCCGCATGGGCAGCAACGCCCTGCTCACCGCCCTAAACCTAACCCCCAGCAGCGACACCCCCGCGCTACAACTCACATGGGCGCGACAAGAACCCATCGGGCAAACCCTAACCCTAGCCACCGCCAGCCACAGTATCAGCCTACTCCCCCCCATTCAACCCACCACCCTAGCCCACGCCCTAGCCCAACTGCAACTCCCACCCGAGCCATGGCAAGACTGGCTACTCAACACCAGCGAAATACTCACCCAACTGCCCGAAATCCACGATCTCCACCTTAGCCTGATCAGCCCCCAACACCACCACAGCATCAAACTCAACCTACAAGACCCCAACAGCTTTTCAGGCTGCCCCAACATCCTTGCCCCCATCCCACACAGCGCGCAAACCCTAACCCTACGCAACGGCGAAACCGCCATCCTACGCAGCGTGCGCAGCGAAGATGCCACCCTCATCCAACAGCTCATCCAAGCCCAAAGCGAACACAGCCGCTACACCCGCTTTATGAGCAAAGCCAACGAAATCCCCCCAGCCCTGCTCGCGGGGCTCGCCAACCCCGACTACCACCGCGACCACGCCCTAATTCTCCACACCAACAGCCCCCACCCCACCCCCCTAGCCCACGCCAACTACATCGCCGACCCCATCCCAACAAGCTGCGAATTTAGCATCATCATCGACGACAAACTACAAGGGCAAGGCATCGGCTACCAACTCATGACCCACCTTATCGCCCACGCCAAAGCCCAAGGGCACACCCTAATGCGCGCCGAAATCCTTGCCGACAACCACCCCATGCAAAAACTCGCCCTAAAACTCGGCTTCACACTCAACAAACATCCGCACGACAACGGGCTGGTGGAAGCCAAACTGCATTTGATGTGAACAGGCGGATGGGCTGTAAACAGCTTTCAGGCTGCCTATGGGATACGCCGTTGTCAACCCAAAGGCAGCCTGAAAAAACGTAGAGTAAATAACTCGCTTGCCCCCAAACCCAACACAAACAAAAGGCAGGCAATAAACACCCGCCTTATTTCTCAACAACACACAATGCAGCCTGAAAACGAGCGAAGCTAAAATCAGCATCTAAACCCATTTTCAGGCTGCCTTATTCACAATCTTGCCAGCATCGCCAAAGCCTCTGCCAAGCCATAAGCCCCGTCAATTCTCTGCTGTTCAAACACCATCATATACACATAATTGCGCCCGTCGCCCAAGCTGCGGCAGGCGTTTTCCCATGCTTTGCCAAGACGGATTTTGGCGGCGCTGTCGCTGCCATCGAGCTGGCCGCCTTTGGTTTCCAGCAACACCAGCGTGCCGCGTGCGGTCATCAGCACAAAATCGGGATAGTGGTTGATAAAGCCGTTGATGCAGAAGCCTTTGCGGCCGTCGTTTCTGTGCCACCATTTCAGCGACACTTCTTCATCAGCGAGTATGCGGCGCAGCATTTCGGCTTCAAAACCGCTCATTTTGCTCTCGCGCTGATACAGGCTGCCGGCAAGCTGCGGCGTGTGCAGTTGCGCGGGGGTAATGCTGGGCGGCAGCGTGTGGTTTGGCTGAATGCCGATGGTGCGTGCCTGCCAGCCGTTGTTGAACTCGGTTTCGGCGTGGGCGGCGGCAAGGCTGTTTACTTTGTCGCGGATGGCGGCGAAATAGTGCAGCAGGTTGGCGAAACAGTGTTCGCGGCGGGTGGCATCCATATCATCGACAATGCGGCGCAGGTATTTTTTGATTTCTTTATCGTCTATCGGGTAAAACGATTTTCTGCCTGCCAGTTTGAACAATTCGTCTGCCAGCGTTTTTTGCTGCGTGCTGTCGGAGAAGTCGGCAAACAGTTTGATGAAATGCTGCTTGTCCAAACCTTTGAGCGGCTGGAACGGGGTAACGCCCGTGTCGTTGGCATCCACCTGCCAAACATGGCTGCCCACGCTGCCGAAATCGATGTGGGAATCGCATTTGCCCAATTCAAAATTTTCCAGCAGGTTGGCTTTATCCAGCAGCAGGGCTTCGCCACCGCCGAATAGCCCTTGCGAATACTGGGTAAACACAAACTGCGGCAGCCTGAAATCGGCCAACTCTGCGGCAAATTCGGCGCGCATGGCTTGGGTGTTCATTTTGTCTTTCAGCTCCTCGGGCGGTTTTTGGCTGGCTTCGTCTTGTTGCGCCTGCGCGGCGTAGTTTTGCGCTTGTGCAGCGGCTTGCTGCAAAAACTGCGCGGTATCGGGCTGCGGCGGCAGGGCGGTTTCAGACGGCATGGGCGCGGCGTTTTCGTTTTCAGGCAGCCCTAATGTGCCGTCCAGCGCAAAATCGGGCGTTTCGGGCGCGGTCAAATCAAACTCGGCTTGCACAGCATGGTTTGCAGATGGCGTTTCAGGCTGCCTTTCGTTTTCAGACGGCATGGTCTGCGCCATCTCTGCTTCGCGGTAATCCATACGGCTGAACCCTGCCTGCGTCAAACCTTCCGCCACCTTGCTCAGTGTGTCGTCAAACTGCTCGGACGAAGTAAACACATAGCTGATATTCAGATTCGGATGGGCATGGTTGCGCGCATAAGGCTGGCGCAGCACGCGCCCGACAATCTGCGTAACATCGGTTTCAGACGACTTGTTCGCCAAGCTGGCGAGAATATAGGCGAACGGACAATCCCAGCCTTCTTTGAGCGCGTTTACCGTAATCACAAAGCGTATCGGGCATTCGGGAGAAAGCAGGTTTTGATTTTTCAACTCGTTGATGTCGGCGGTTTTGATGGCGATGTGTTCGGGCGCAATGCCCATCTTCGTCAAATCGCGTTTCACTTTGTCAAATGTTGCCTTGTCGTCTTTGCTTTTCGGCTCGGCTTGGAACAGCACAATCGGGCGGATATACGCGCCGCCGTGCTGCCGCGCCGCTTCGGCTTCGCGTTCCAAATTTGCCCGCAGCGTTACCGCCGCCATCAACACTTCGTTTTGCGTACGCAAACGGCTCACAATCACAGGCAGCTTCACCATCTGCTCGTTTTTCAAGGCACTCGCGCCCACATAGCTGATGATGTTGCTGGACTCGCGCGGCGTGGCGGTGAGTTCCAGCACAAAACACGGATTCAGGCTGCCTATCATGTCCAGCGACAAGGGCGTGGCGGCATTATGGCTTTCATCGACCACAATCATCGGGTTCAAACCGCGCAACACATTAATCAACGCCGTTTCATCGTATTCGGGCAGGCGCGTTTCAGGCTGCCTTTCAGACGGTCTCACGCCCGCAAACGAAGCCAGATTGCCGTTTTCGCGGAACGCACGCAGCGTGTCTTTGCTGCGCCCTTTCAGGCTGTCAAACGTCATCACCAAAACAGACACGCCGCTTTGCACCGTATCCGCGTCAAAACCGTTGCCGCGCAACACGTCTTCCTTGTCAAACACCTGCACGCGCCCGCCGAAATCCGTGTTCAGCCGCCTGCGGTAAGGATGCTGCACATCGTGCAGATTTTTCAGCGTTTGCGACAAAATCGCTTCTGAGGGCACCAGCCACACCACCATTTGCGGCGGCTGCCGCCCGTAGTGCGCACGCGCGTCAAACACGGGCTTTAAGGCATTCACCGCCAAAAAAGTCTTGCCGCCCGCCGTGGGCACTTTCAGGCACACGCTCGGCACGCCGCCCAGCTTATCGCAATAGGGCGTGATTTTGTCCGCCGCCATGCCCTTACCCTGCCAATATTCGACAAACACGGTTTTCAGGCTGCCCGAATCGGGGCGCAGCAGACAATCCAAAAACGCCTGCAAATCGTCCATCACGCGCTGCTGGTAGTTTTTCAATTCCATGTTTCGCCCCTTTACAATTTGGAAATATCGCGCGGAATGCGCTTGAATATAATGCCGAGCTGTTTCATCTGCTCGTCTGAAAGCAGCGTGCGGTCGGCGTAAATCACCCAGCATTCGGGCTTTTCAGGCAGCATTTCGGTGTGTACCGTCTGCAAAAACGGCAAACTCAAATCCGTAGCGCGGTCGGGTTCATAGTGGAACAGATAGCCCGTGCCGTTGTTTACGCCCAAGAAATACGGCGAAACAGGGCTTTCAGGCTGCTTTTGGTTTTCAGGCTGCCTTTCGCATTCGGGCAACGCCGATACGGGCAAACCCTCGGTATAGGCGATATAGCGGCGCACAGCGGCAACAGGCGCGGCGGGATTAAGATTGCGTTCAGCGTCAAACAGCGCGTCGCCCACGCGGTAAAACGCAAAACCGCCGCCCGTGCCGCCCTGCGTTTCGGGCTTGCTGCCGTAGCCGTTTATCACGCGACGGATACGTTCGGCGGTGGTTTGTTCCGCGTAGTCCATCAGTTCCACGCAGACAAAGCGGCGGTTGCCGCCGTCGCGTTTGTTTAGATTCAAAACAGCATGGGCGGTTGTGCCGCTGCCTGCGAAGGAGTCTAGGATGATGGCGTTGGGGTGGGCGGCAATGGTTAAGATGTATTCCACTAGCTCGGCAGGCTTGGGCGTATCAAACACTTTTTCGCCGAAAATCTGCATCAATTCTTTGGTTGCGCCTGTGGCGGTATTCAGATGCGTCCACACCGTAAACGGGTTTTGCCCTTTGCTTTGCGCTTCGCTTAAAAAGCGTTTGTATTGCGGTTTGCTGTTGCCTGTTTTGCCAAACAGAATGCGGTTGTCCGCTAAGGCAGCCTGAAACTTGTCTTCGGAAAACCGCCAATGCCTTCCTTCGGGCGGATAAAAGACTTGGCCCGTATTAGGGTTGGTAATCGGATAAGAAAGATTTTCCCGCACATTGGGCGCGTCCATCGGGTCGGCAACCCATGCGCCGCGCGGGTCGTTATCGGGGTTGGAGAATTTGCCCTCGTCGGCGGGCAGCGGATTGAGTTTGAAACGGCTGCGATTTTTGGCGAAACACAAAGTATGGTTATGCGACAGCGAAACATCGGTATCGTTTTGGCTGGATTTGCGGTGCTGCCAAATAAAATCAGCGACAAAATTCCCATACCCAAAAATCTCATCGCAAACCAGCTTCAACGCCGCCTGTTCATTATCGTCAATTGAAATAAAAATCACCCCGTCATCCGCCAAAAGCTGCTTCAACAGCTTTAAACGCGGATATATCATGCACAGCCATTTGTCGTGGCGGCTCAAATCCTCGCCCTCGCGCCCCACCACCTCGCCCAGCCATTTCTGAATGCGCGGGTCGTTCACATTGTCGTTGTACACCCAGCCCTCATTGCCCGTGTTATACGGCGGATCGATGTAAATGCAGTTTACCCGCCCGCCAAACTCGGGCAGCAGGCTTTTGAGCGCAAGCAGGTTGTCGCCGTGAATCAAAAGATTGTCGCGGCGGTTGGCTGGCTTGCCCTCGGCAGCCTGAAAATCGTAGAGCTTGTCTAAAAGATGAAAGGGAACGTGGTGATGATGGTTCTTGACTTTGTCTTTCCCCATCCAAGTCAATTGCGGCATGATTCCCCCTTTGCTTCAAAAAGATAGGAAATCAAACAGCAATTTATTGAATTATTTAGATAATTTGAGTATAATTGCGTGCGTGCGTGCGTGCGTTGCCATAGCTGCGTCCTGAGAATTAGGTAAGAAAAAACATGAATTTTATCCGAACGAAAACACTATGTATCGTTTGTGTCGTGATAAGGCAGCCTGAAAAGTATTTTTTCAGGCTGCCTCTGTTATTTTAAATTACGGCATATAGAAAAAAAAGCTTGCTACCGTTGCTTCTTCCCCCGCCGCGCCCGCGGATGCGTTTCGTCATACACCGCCGCCAAGTGGTCAAAATCCAGCTTGGTATAAATCTGCGTGCTGGACAAACTCGCGTGCCCCAGCAAATCCTGCACCGCGCGAATATCGCGCGAGGCTTGCAGCAGATGCCCCGCGAAACTGTGGCGCAGCATGTGCGGCGAAATGTGCTGCGGGCTGCCGTGTTGCTGCGCCCAATGGTCAAGCCGTTTGGCGATTTGGCGGCTGCCCAAGCGCGTGCCGTGTTGCGTGGTAAACAGCGCGGTTTCGTGCAGCTGGGCGGGGCGTTGCGCCAACCATTGTTGCAGCAGTGCCACGCTGCTTTGCGTAAGCGGCACTTGCCGTTGCTTGCTGCCCTTGCCGTGCACATTCAGCCAGCCCGCGTCCAAATACACATCCGCCAAGTTCAAACCCGCCAGCTCCGCCAGCCGCAAGCCGCTGCCGTAAAGCAGCTCGGCGATGGCTTGGTCGCGCAGGGCAAGCGTGTCGTCCGACTCGGCGGGCTGGTCCAGCAAGGCGTTGAGGGTGTCGCGCTCAATGGCGCGGGGCAGCCGCTGCGGTTTTTTCGGCGCTTTGATGTCTTGCACGGGGTTGGTTTTCAGGCTGCCTTGGCGCACCAAATAATCGCAATATTGCCGCCATGCGGATAACGCGCGGGCAAGGCTGGCGGGATGCAAGCCGCGCTGCGAAAGTTGGCGGAAGGCAGCCTGAAAATCGCGGCGCGCAGGCTGCGCGGTTGCGGGCAGCAGGTTTGCCAGCTCGCGCAATTCGCGTTCATAGGCGGTGAGCGTGTGCGGCGAGCGGTTGCGTTGGCGCTGTTCGGTAAGATAGGGGGCAAGCTGGGCGAGAAAAGGGTGCATGGGATTTTGGCAACAGGGTAATCATGTAAACAAGAAAGGCAGCCTGAAAGCGGAAAACTCGTTTTCAGGCTGCCCGATTATGCGCGGCGCGTCAGTTTTTCACAAACAGATAACCCAAACCGCGCACGGTTTGAATCAGCGAAGCATCGCCCAATTTATGGCGAATGCTGGAAATATGCACATCAATGCTGCGGTCAAATTTGGCGAGCTTGCGATCCAGCGCTTCTTGCGACAGGTTTTCCTTGCTCACCACCTGCCCCGCGTGGCGCATCAGCACTTCCAGCAGGTTGAACTCGGTGCTGGTCAGTTCCAGCATGCTGTCACCCACCATCGCCTGCCGTTTGGAGGGGAACAGGGTTACGCCGCTGGCAACAATGCTGGCGGAGGCGGCGTTGGCATCGGGGTTTTGCTGCGAACGGCGCAAAATGGCGTTGATGCGGGCGAGCAATTCGCGCGGCTGGCAAGGCTTGGGCACATAATCGTCCGCGCCCATTTCCAAGCCGATGATGCGGTCGATGTCGTCGCCTTTGGCGGTGAGCATAATCACGGGGATTTTGCTTTGCGCGCGCACGGTTTTGAGCACGTCCAAACCGTTCATTTTCGGCATCATCGAATCCAGCACCACCACGTCGTAATGGTTGCCGCCCAAGATTTCCTGCACGCCGCTTTCGCCGTCGGGCATGCGGGTTACATCCAAGCCTTCTGCGGTGAGGTATTCGGTTAAAAGTTCGGTGAGGAGGTCATCATCATCCACTAATAATACTTTGCTGCTCATGGTTTTTATCCTTTGTTTAATTGTTGGGGAAACTGTTGGGAAAATGCAACGGTATCTTAACAGTTATGCTTTTACATTCATAGCTGTTTGTTTAAGGTTTTTGCGATTTTTTTCAAACGTGACAAGCGTTTTTAAATTTTTCAGGATGCCTAATGAGACGTGAATAGCCTGCAAATGGGCGTGGGATGTAGTGAATTGTTGTTGGGATTAGAGAGATGACTCTTTACATACATTGAGCGCATTGTTTGAAAATTTATTTTCAGGCTGCCTTTGTGTGTTTACATGATTTGCCATAAGGCAGCCTGAAATCTTTGTAACCCCTCTGAGGCAGTCTGCCCCCCTACGCCAACACCTTGCCCGCATTCATCAGCCCCAGCGGGTCTAGCTGCGCTTTAATCGCACGCATCAGGGCGATTTCATCCGCGCTGCGCACCTGCGCCAGCCAATGCTTTTTCAGGCTGCCTATGCCGTGTTCCGCTGCAATCGTGCCGCCTTGCGCCAACACGTTGCTATACACCACCGTGTTTACGGCGTGTTCAAATTGATACACATCGTTGCTGCGGATGGGCAAAAAGGTGTTGTAGTGCAAACTGCCATCGCCCAAATGTCCAAACATCACGATTTGCATCTCGGGATAGGCGGCGAGTAGCTCGGCATCGCAGGCGGCGGTGAACGCTGCCACGCGCTCAATCGGCATGGCGATGTCGTGTTTGATATTGGCGCCTAGGCTGCGTTGCGCGGCGGAAATGTTTTCGCGCAGCGTCCACAAATCGGCGCGTTCTCGCTGCGATTGCGCGAGCGTGGCGTTTTCGTAGCCCAAGTTGAATAAATATTCCGCCAGCAAATCGCCCAAATCGTCGCGCGGCAGGCTGTCGGTAAGCTCCACAAGGATGTGCCACGGCGCGGCAAGCGGCGCGGTAATGCGGCTGAATTGGGCGGACAAGCCCAGCGCAAAATCGCTAATCAATTCAAAGCTGCACAGCCGTTCAGCAAAATGGTTTTTGATGTGCGACAACAGGGTTACGGCAGCCTGAATGTTGTCCACGCCCACCCATGCGGTTGCCACGGCTTGCGGCAGGGCGAACAGTTTGAGCGTTGCGCCTGTGATGATGCCGAGTGTGCCTTCGCTGCCGATAAACAGATGGCGCGTTTCGTAGCCCGTAGTGTTTTTGTGCAACGGCGGTAGATGGTTGAGCAGCTCGCCATTGGGCAGCACCACTTCCAGCCCCAGCACCAAATCGCGCATTGTGCCGTAGCGCAGCACGTTTAAGCCGCCTGCGTTGGTGGCGATGTTGCCACCGATTTGGCAACTGCCCTCGCTGGCGAGCGACAGGGGGAAGAAGCGATGGTGCGCGGCGGCGGCGGTTTGCACGTTTTGCAGGATGCAGCCTGAATCCACCGTTATCGTGTTGTCGGCGAGATTGACGCTGCGGATGCGGTTGAGCTTGCTTAAATTGAGCAACACGCCGCTGTGCGCCACGCTGCCGCCGACTGTGCCCGTGTTGCCGCCTTGTGGCGTGATGGCGATGCGGTTTGCCGCGCAAAAACGCACGATTTTTTGCACGCTTGCCACGCTCATCGGCTGCACGACTAGGCAGTTTGCGCTGGTGTAGCGTTTGCGCTGGTCTAGCAAAAAGGGGGCAGGGTCGGCGGGGAACTCGGCAGGGGAGAGGAATTGGGCAAGATGTTGGCGCAGGGTTTTGGGGGGCATTTTCAGGCTGCCTTGGGGGAGTTGCAATGGAATGGGGGGTTGGGATAGGCAGCCTGAAAATGAACATCGCGCATTTTCAGGCTGCCTCTAATCATGGTTTGCCGTTGGCGCAAGGGGTATCGTCATTCCAATACAAAGGGCTGCGGCTCTGCCATGCGCCATGTTTGAATAGGGTTAAACAGTGCGTGGCAAAACCACACGCCCTACGGCATCGTTCATATATTGAAAAGGCTGGATTGCTTGGCATAGGCAGCCTGAAAACGTATTTGCCGTGTTGTTTTGGTTTTCGTTGAAACTCGTTGCATTCGTTTTCAGGCTGCATCCGTTGCCAAATCTGCAACCAATGGCGCATCGGCGGCTCGCCGACATCTTGCCAACCAACAAAGCTGTATTAAATTACGCCATTTGGCGACGAGCCGTCGCCGCTCCATTTTGGTTTTCAACCTTGCGCGTTGCGCTGCGGTATACCCCTTTATACCCAAATCAAAGATTTGGACAAAGGGGCAAGGCTGCCTCTCATCATTCGCCGTTGGCACAACGCCGCTTCGCTCCACGCACGCCGGCTCAAAATAGGCAGCCTGAAACCATTTCACGCTGCCAGTCTGACTTTTCAGGCTGCCTACCCCGTATTCCTCAACCCCTGCGCCACGCCGTTAATCGTTTGATGCACCATTTGCAACACGCGCTCGTTGTTTGGCTCTTGGCGCAGCTTGCGCAACAGGGCGACTTGCAACCCGCCCAGCGCGTTCAAATACGGAATGCGCAACGCCAAGCTGCGAGCAAGCGGGCGGTTGTCGGCGAGCAAGGTTTCGGTTTGCAGGATGTCCAGCAGGGCTTTCAGGCTGCGTTGGTATTCGGCTTTGATGGTGGCGAAAATATCGGCACCGTGTTCGTTGTCTTGGCTGAGCGCGGCATAGTGTTCGGCGAGCGTTAAATCGGTTTTCGCCATCACTTGTTCCATGTTAGACAGCATGGCGCGGAAGAAACGGTTTTGCTGGGCGTGCTGTTGCAGCGTTTTCAGGCTGCCTGAATCTTGTTCGCACAATTCTTGCACCGCGCTGCCAAAGCCATACCACGCAGGCAGCATCAAGCGGTTTTGCGTCCACGAGAACACCCACGGAATCGCGCGTAAATCTTGTATCCGCGCCAAAGTTTTGCGGCTGGCGGGGCGGCTGCCCAAATTCAGGCTGGCGATTTGCTCAATCGGGCTGGTTTGCAAGAAATAATCAATAAACCCTTGCCGCGTAATCAAGGCGCGATAGTGGGCAAACGAGCTTTCAGACAGCGCGTTCATCAGCTTGACATCAGGGTCGGGCGCGGCGGGCAGTAGCGTGGCTTCCAGCGTGGCGGCGATAAGCGCGGCAAGGTTGTGGCGCGCGTTGCTGTCGTCGCCATATTTGGCGGTGAGTACTTCGCCTTGCTCGGTGATGCGGATTTGCCCGCCCACGCTGCCCGCAGGTTGCGCCAAAATGGCTTGGTAAGACGGCCCGCCGCCTCGCCCCACGCTGCCACCGCGCCCGTGGAATAGGCGGATGCGGATGTTGTGCTGTTGAAACAGGCGCACCAAGCCGATTTCCGCTTGGTATAAGCCCCATGTGCTGCTGATATAGCCGCCGTCTTTGTTGCTATCGGAATAGCCAAGCATGATTTCTTGGATATTGTCGCGGCTGGCAATCAAGGCGCGATACCAATCGTTGCTAAACAAGGTTTGCATCACAGGCACGGCGTTCGCCAGCGCTTCAATCGTTTCAAACAAGGGCACGATGTTGATGCGGCTTTCAGGCTGCCCATCGCGCAGCGCAAGCAAGCCCGTTTCTTTTAAGATTAACGCCAGCGCAAGCAAATCGCTGGGCTGCTCGCAGTTGGAAATAATGCTTTGCGTGATGGCGTCTTCGCCAAAGGCTTCTTTGATTTTGCGCGCTTCGTGGAAAATCGCCAACTCGCGCTGCGTCTCTTCGCTGTATGCAATAAACGGCGTGTACAGCGGGCGTTGGTGTTGCAATTCGCGCAGCAACACGGCTTGTTTTTCGTTTTCAGGCAGCCGCAGATAATCTTCCAAATCGGCAGCCTGAAACAGCTCGGCGACCACGTTCGCATGTTTTTCCGCGTGCTGGCGCAAATCCAGCGGCATCAAATGAAAGCCGCACACCGAAACGGTGCGGATGATGTCGGCAATGCGCCCATTTGCCAGCGCTTCGCTGCGGTTGTCGCGCAACGAATCTTGCAGCGTGTGCAAATCGCGCAAAAATTCCGCCGCGTTCTCATACGGCTCACCCACGCCGAAACGGCAGCCCAACGGCGCGCCCAATTCATGCGCCTTGCCCACCATCCGCGCCATCACATAAGCCACCGCGCGGCGATACGGCTCTTCCTGCCGCGCCACTTCCGTATCAGGCGTTTTGGCAGACAACACCAACACCCCATCGTTCACATTCACACGGCGAATAGACAACGGCAGTTCCTGATACAGCGCGTCCAACTCGCGGCGATAATAATGAAACGCCGCATTCGCATGATGGCGAAACGCATCGCGCAAGGTCTGCGCCGACACAAACGGATTGCCGTCTCTGTCGCCGCCAATCCAACCGCCAATTTTCAACACATCGGGAATGCGAATCTGCGGATAGGCAGCCTGAAAATGCTTTTCCATGTCGCGGTACACGCGCGGCAGCGCGCTAAAAAAGCTGCGCGGGAAAATGTTTACCCCGTTTTGGATTTCACTTTGCACGCTCAATTTAAAATGCCGCGTTTCGCTGGTTTGCCACAACGTCAGCAGCACAATATTCATCTCGCGCTGCAACTCGCTCATCTCGTCCGTGCTGCGACACAACTCGCGCCGTGGCAACAATTCACGAATCTTGCGATGCGACACCAGCACCGCCTGGCGTTGCACTTCGGTGGGATGCGCAGTTAAAACAGGACTCACCTGCGTGTGGTTCAACACATCCTGCACCACATCCTGCGCCACCTGCTCCGCTTGCAGCTTGCGCACTGTTTCCGCCATGCTGCCCTCCTGCGCCGCGCTGCCCTTTTGCTCATGCACCAAACGGCGGCGCTCATGGTGCACATCCTCGGCGATGTTTAAAATTTGCGCAAAAATGCCCACCGCCGTGATTAAATTTTCCGTTTGCTCATCCGACAAACTGGGCAGCAGCTCAGTGATAATCTTGCTGCTGTCTTGCGCCTTCGCCAAAATTTTCAACGCATTGACCACAATTTCATCAGCATGGTCTTCCAACACGGCATACAGCGACGCGGTCATAAACTCCGCATCGGCAAGCAATTCGGCATCTTTGGGATTGTTTAACAGAGAAAGTTGCATGGCGGGCTTTCAGTTGAGTGTAAAAGATGGGCGATTGTAGCGCGGAATGATGGGGGTGTTAAGGTTGGTTAAGGAAAAACCCAACCATAGGCAGCCTGCGTAGCGCAGCGGAGTTGCGAAGCTAAAACCCATTTCGCGCACCCAACCCATCCAGCAAAATATTTCGCCCAATATTCATGGCGTTATTTGACGCGCCGCAAATATCGCTTGCGCCCAAGGGCGGATTTTGGTTTAATGCGCACTTTCGCTGAACGGCGAAAACAATGGGTGATTAGCTCAGTTGGTAGAGCGTCTGCCTTACAAGCAGAATGTCGGCGG
>CAUVGV010000045.1:0-12867 GCA_963551505.1 uncultured Kingella sp. | reverse complement strand
ATTTGAAAGGAAACCCCATGACCCCCGTAACCCTTTACCAATCCACCGACACCGATGCCCCGCAGCTTGCCAACGCACAAGGCAGCCTTAAAACTCTGCTTAAAGCCTGCTTGGTAACAGGCTATGGCGACAAACAGCCGTTGGGCTGGGCGATGCCGTTTGAAGAAGACAACAAGGCAGTGTTTAAGCCGACCGACCCGAAATCCACCCAGCCTTGTTTGCTGGTGGATAACAGCCAAACGAGATTTGCTATTTTGCAGCCGTATCAAAAGATGACGGCGATGAATCAGGGCACGGGGCTGTTTGGGTTGGGAGCGGTGGGCTTCTCTAGCTTGGATAAGTTTGGCTATTTTGATAGCAGAAATGAACCGAAATGGTGGTTAATTGGGCATAGCAGGGCGTTTATCTTGATGATTAAGCTGGATAGCTATGATGTGAGCCAAATATTCTATTTTGGCGATGTGCAAGGTTTAGGCAGTAATAAAACTGCGCTGTATATGACCAATTCAAGCGGTTATGAATATTTAGGTAACACCAATAAGTTCTACTCGTTGCAATATACAAGTGGCAATGGTGGATTATTGTCGCGCTCTATCAGCAATAATAGCCCGATAGATTCCCGCTTATTGATGAACACGGATTTAAGTAACTATCGCCCACTTTACCCCGACCCTGTAACCAGCGGTTTAGTCGCCGATGCGGTGCATGTGGTGGAGAACCAATCATCGCAATATGTGGCGGTTGCCACGCTTTCGGGCATGCTGGGCGTGCTGAATGATATGAGCAAGGTGGGCGAGGGCACGCCCATTGAGCTGGATGGCGATAACGATGTGTGGCTGAAATTCAGCAGCACGAGCAACCAGCATTTTTTAATCAACGCAACGCAATGGTAACGCCATGAATATTCGTTTATCGCACGGTTTGCGCCTGTCGCGCGGGGTTAAAAAAGGCACGGTATTTGCCCGCCGCTGGCGTATTTCGCGTGGGGAGTTGGCGGGCAAGGGCTATATTGCGGGCGAGGATGTGGGTATTGTTACCGTGTTGGGGCAGCCTGCCGAGCGGCATGTGTGGCTGTTTTTGCGTGAAGTGAATAACCTGCGCATCATCGCCGACACATGGAGCGATAAAAACGGCAACTACCGCTTTGACAACCTAAACACCGATTTGCGCTATTTGGTGATGGCGGCGGATAACTACGATGGCAAATATGAGCCGATTGCCTACGATATGGCGAAGCCGTATGTGCCCTAAGGCAGCCTGAAACTGATATATCCTGAAAGGCAGCCTGAAATGAATCTACACATCCCGCGTGGCACACAGGCGCGGTATCTTGCCTTTGCCTTTGGCAGCCAACCTAATCCGCAGCCCAATCCACCGCAACCCAAGCCCAAACGCACCAAGCCCGCCTTGTGCGTAAACATTGCTTGGCATGCGCATAAAGCCGTTTCAGGCTGCCTGAATATGGCGCAGCGCGGGCAGTTTCAGAATGCCGATTGGGGTGTGGAATGGGGCGAAGCGAAGCTGCTTGCAGGCTGCCTTGCCTTGCGCGGGGCAAACCCAACGCGGCTGACCCACAGCCAAAGTGTGCAGTATGGCAAAGCATGGCGGTTAAGCCGTTGCCAGTCGGCAAGCAGCCTGCGCGTGCAACGTTTGCGCGTGTGCCAAAGCGGGCAAAGCAATCATGCGGTTTGGCTAGAAAACTGCGCGGCGGCATGGCAAAGCCACATCAGCAGCCTGAAAAGCTGCGCCGTTACCGCCACGGCAGGCGCCGCCTTTTTAGGGCATTGCGCCCATGCGGATTACAAGGGCAAAGCCGTTTCAGGCTGCCTGAAACTGAATATCGGCACGGCAATCCCCGTTCCCTGCGAGTGGTACACGATTGAAACGCCCGAACCGCCGCCCGAGTTGCCCAAACGCTGTAACCGTTTAGATGCCCGCCGCCTGCCGTTTGCGCTGGATAGACCACGCACCGCCCGCAGCGCATCGCGCATGCTGCCGTTTCCCTTTGCCTGCCGCCGCGCCCGCGCCGTCATTCCCAATCTGGACAGCTATATTATGCTCAACAAAATCCAAGCCTATGCAGGCAGCCTGAAACTCAACCCCATCAGTATCGCCGTATCGCATGACCGACAAGGCTATTATTGGACGTGCGAAGTGGAACTCTCACCCGACGATTTCGCCGCGTTGAATTTAGCGCAGTACGACCAAGGCAAAGAACCGCTGCTAACGCTCAAAATCAATGCAAACACGTTTGCCTTTATCGCCGAAAGCTACCGCGACAACCGCGCCTTTGCCCGCCGCAGCTACACCGTCAGCGGGCGCAGCCAAACCGCGCGGCTGGGCGCGGACTACGCGCAACTGAAACAGGGCATCATCCGCCAAGAGCTTTACGCCCGCCAAATCGCCGACAGCGTGCTGGAAAACACCGGTTTCCGTATCGGCACATGGACGATCCCCGACTGGCGCGTGCCCGCCAGCGTGTATAGCTTGGCGGATAAAACCCCGATTGCCGTGTTGGCGGATATTGCCCAAGCAGCAGGCGGCTTTGTGTACAGCGACCCCAGCGAGCGCATCCTGCACATCAAACCGCGCTACAAAGTCCCCGCATGGCAGTTGGCACACAGCACGCCCGATGTTTCCATCCCCGCCAGCGTGATTACCCAAATCAGCGGACAAAAACAGATTTCCACCCAATGCTACGGCGTGTTTGTCTCCGCCACGCATAATAAGGGCGTGTTCCGCAAGATTATCCGCAAAGCCAGCGCAGGCAGCCCCGAAGCCTCCGCGTTAAGCCATGCCCTCTACACCGCCGATGAGCCTTGCCTTGCCGCAGGCATCGCCGCCTTGGGCGACACAGGCGCGAGTAAAACCGAACAAATAGAACTGCCCGTGATGGAAAAATACGCGCTGGGCATCGCGCAACTGGGCGAGATTTGGCAAGTAACCGAAACGAGCGGCGCATGGCTGGGCATCGTGGACAGCGTGAGCATAACCGTGAGCCTAGAAAACGACGCGCCCAAAATCATGCAAAGCGTGGGCGTGTGGCGGTATTTGGGCGAGTAAAAGGCAGCCTGAAAAAGGACACAACATGAACCTATTGCAACAATTTGACAGCATCTTCAAACGCCAAACCCGCGCCGTTGCAAAGATTACCGCGCAGGACGGCACAGGCTATGCGGCGCAGACGGCGGCAGGCAATGCGGTGCGGCTGCGCGGGACGGGCTACAAGGCGGGCGATAGCGTGTTTTATGAGCGCAGCACAGGGGAGATTTTAGAAGCCGCGCCGCAGTTGGATTTAGTGGAGTTGGAAGTGGAGTAGCTGTTTCAGGCTGCTTTTTTTGTGAGCATAACGATGGCAAACCTTGATTTTAATATGCGCTTTCGGGCGCAAACGGCGGAATTTAGCCGCGCGATTGACCAAATTAACCGCGAATTGGAACGCTTGCGCCAAAATGCCAGCGCGGGCGGGCTGGGTGTGGGCAACTTGGGGCAGCGGGTGCGCGATTTGCCCGTGTCGCAGCCGAGTATTTTGTCGCAATCCATTGCCAGCATTGGTTTGAAAGCGGCGGGTGCGGTGTTATCCGTGGCGGCGTTGGGCAAGGCGGTGCATGAAGTGCTGGCGGCAACGCGCCAAATGCAAAGCATTCAAACGCGCTTTACCTATGCTTTTGATGGCTTGGAACAAGGCAAAGCGCAGTTGGAATTTGTGCGCCAAGAAGCGAACCGCTTGGGCTTGGAGATGACCAGCGCAGCCAATGGCTATGCCCAGCTTGCCGCGGCAGCCAAAAACCTGAATATCACGCAGGAAGAAACGCAACAGGTATTCAGCGGTGTAGCCAATGCCGTAGCGGCGATGGGTTTATCGGCGGATGAAGCCAATGGTGTATTCCTTGCGTTAAGCCAAATTGCGGGCAAGGGCAAAGTGAGCATGGAAGAGTTGCGCCAGCAATTAGGCGAGCGTTTAACCCCTGCGATGTCGTTAGCCGCCAAGGCAATGGGCGTTACCACCGCCGAGTTGGAAAAGATGGTGGCGAACGGCATTTCTGCCGAGAAGTTTTTGCCCAAATTTGGCGCGGCGATGCAGGAAGCCTTTGCGCCAACGGCTGCCGAAAATGTGAAAACATTAACGGGGCAGATTAACCTATTGACCAACCGTTACAACGAATTTTTGTTGAGCGTGGGGCAAGGCGGCGTTACCGAAGCGGCGGTGGCGGTGTTTAAAGACATTGGCGCGGCGTTGGATGTGGCGCAAACCAAATTTCATGAGTTGATGCAGTCCGCCGACGGGCAGCAGTTGCAGGCGGGCTTGAATCAGGTTTACGAACTGTTGAAACAAATCGGTGTAACCGTTTCGGATGTGTTTGGCACGCTATCCGATACGGTGTCCGATGTGTTTAGCGCGATGGGCGATGGCGAGCAGAAAATCACGCTGTTACAAGGGGCGTTAAATGGTGTGGCGATTGCCGTTGCAGCGATTTCAGATGGCGTAGATGCGGTAAAAATTGCGTTCAATGTGTTTGCGGCGGCGGTTAAAAATATTATTGCGGATTTGTCGGCGGGGCTATCCAAGCTGACGCGCCTTTTTTCGCAGGAGATGGCAAACAGCCTAACCGAATACGCCCAGCAGTTGCGCCAAGCGGCGAATGAGAACTTGCAGCAGGCGCACGAGCAGGCGATGGCGTTTGATAGTCAGTTGGCAAAGACGCTGGACAATATCGCGCAAACAGGGCGCAGCGCGGGCGCAGCCTATGAGCAAATCGCCGATGGCACACAAACCGCCACGCAAGCAACCCAGCAGCACGCTGCCGCTTTGAGCGAAGCGGAGCAAAAAGCCAAAGCCCTAGAAAAATCGTTCAAAGATGCGCAAGCTGCGGCATCGGAGTTGGGCGTGGATATGGGCGCGGCAACGGCGGCGGTGGGCAAGGCGACGGCGAGCGCGTTGGAAAATGTGCAAAAGCTATCGGATAGCTTTGATGTGTTGCAGCAAAAAAGCGTGGATGCGGCGTTGTTGATACGGCAAGCCCTTGCAGGCAGCCTGAAAAACGCGGCAAACGAGCAAGACATTGCCGCCATCAAAGCCCAATACAGCGAACTGGGTAAGGCGGGCAAGCTGGCGATGCGCGATGTGGAAGACGGCATTTTAGCCGCCGATTTGCGCTTGCAAGAATTGCGCGGCGAAATTGACCCCACCGCTGCCGCGCTGAAAAAATTGGGCGTGCAAAGCAAGGAAGCGATGGCACTTTCTGCCCGCGAGATGCAGCAAGCCTTTGAACGCGCAAAAGTAGCGTATCAGCAAGGCAAAATATCCGCCGCCGAAATGAATAAGGCGGTGGAAAAAACCGCGCAGGCGATGGCAAACAGCGGCGATGCGCAGCAAATGGCATGGGCAAAAGCCACCGCCGCCGCTTATGGCTATACCGTTGCGGTGGATGAAACAGGCAAGGCAACGGTGGAAGCGGCGAAAAAAGCGACTGCCGCGCTGGACGCGCAAGCGCAGGCGCAGGAGAAAGTAAGCCACACAGCAAGCCAAGCGGGGAGTGAAACCGCGCAAACGGCAGAAAAAACCAGCAAAAGCATACAAGCGACCACGCGCCAAGTGTCCGAAATGGGCAAGGTGGTGCAGAACTATTGGCATCAATTAAACAAGCCAACGGGTATCTATACCATTGCCGACAGTATGCTTAATGAAGCCAAGATGATGTCGGGCGCGTGGGCGAACTATGTGCAAGGAATGTGGCGCGGCTACGACCAAACCCGCCGCGCGATTGCCGATTTAAACGCTGCAACACAAAGCGGCGTGGGCATCGCCGCCAACCTTGCCGCTGCCGAAAGCCTAGCGGCGAGCAACGCAGAGAAGCTGGACAAGCAAACGCTGGATAATTTGCGCGCCGCGATTGACGATGCGCGGCAAAAAATGCAGGCGTTGAGCGATGAAGCCGCCAGTACGCGCGCGGAAATAGAAAAAGAACTGTTGCAAGCGCAAGGCAAAGACACGGCAGAGATGGAGCAGCAGCAAAAACTTGCCAAGCTACGCGCTGCCCGCCAAACCGCCGCCGACGCAGGTAACAGCCAAGCGGTAAACGACTACAACGCCAGCTTGGCGGCAATGGAGCAAATCTATCGCTTGAAAAAACAGAAACAGCAAGAGCAAGAAGCCGAGAAAGCCGCTCAAAGGCAGCCTGAAAAGGTAGAAATTAAGTTGCCCGATGCGCCCAAGATTGATGTAGGCAACATTGATTTAAGCGGTATCAGCAGCCAGCTTGGCGAGCGCGATAAAGCCATTGTGGAGCAAGTGAAAACGGCGTTTGTGGCGGAATTGCAGAAGCAGTTGGCAGCGCAGCGATGATTTCAGGCTGCCTTTAACCACTCGCGGCAGATTTTCAGCAAGGCTTGTGTGCGGCTGCCGCCTGCTTTGGCAATGGCTTCGTCGATGACATCCATTTCAGACGCTTTGGCTTGAATGCTTAATCGGCGATATTCGCCGCTGGCAATCTTGGCTTTGTTAATGGCAGATGCAGTTTTGGCGTAGCGTTTTTTGGCTTCGGGAGTAATTGCCATGATTTATCCTTTCGGGTATGATTGCTTGAAAGATTGGGAGGGCGGTCTCCTTAGTCCCGCCCTTGTTTTAGGTTAATCAACATTTGTTACTTAGTATGCTGGCGAGCTGATAAGCAACAAAACCAATAAGATTAAGAACTTAATCATTTGCATCACCTCCTTTCTTTTTAGGATTTCCCGCTGTTCCCGCAGCGGGATTTCTGTTTTGGAAGTTCTTAATCTCAATGGGCGTATTTTAGTTATAACTAAAATAAAAGTCAAGCATTTTTAACACAGGCAGCCTGAAAATGGCTGCCTTTTTCTTTGGAGAAAAACATGGATTTAAATGGCAGAAAGGAGCGGCAATGCCAGTAAACACAATCAACACCGCTGCAGCGGTCAATATCAGCGCAATCGGCATCGCGGGGACGTTTTTTGGTATGCCGATTGAAGCCCTTGTGTTGGGCGCCGTCGGCGGCGCGGTGGCACTTGGACGCAGCGAACCGAGCGGACGGCGGCAGGCTGTTTCGGGCTTGATTGCCAGCATGATGTTGGCGGGGACGCTATCGCCCTTGCTGGTGGAACTGGGCACGAACTACCTGCATCTATCCGATACCGCGCTGTTAAAGGCGTTTGTGCCGTTTACTGTGGGCGCGACGTGGCAATGGTTTACGCCCAAGATTACCGCGCTGATTGAAGCGTGGTATCTCAAAATTTTCAACAAAATCAAAGGAGACAAGCAATGAATGAGTATTTGGACATGGCTTGTGGGCTGATTATTTTTGTGTATTGCGCGTGCCGTTTGGGCGGGCGACAATGGCGTTGGCATGATTTGGAGTTTTGGGCGCATTTAGTGCTGGTGGGCAGCGCGGTGGCGATTGTGGCGCGGCGGGAGAGTATCCCCACGGAAGCGGTGCTGTTTCGGCTGGGCGTGGCGGGGTATTTTATGGCGCAGACGTGGAAGATTTGGCAGATGCAGCGAAAGATGAGAAAGGCAGCCTGAAAAGGCTATTTTCGCCCCTGATGGGGCTTTTTTTATGGAGTGATAAATGCAAATTACTGAACATTTTAGCCTGCGCGAATTAACTCGCAGCGCAACCGCAGCACGCCACGGCGTGCCAAACAATCCAAGCGATGTGGAGATGGACAACATCAAGTACACCGCCGAGAAGCTAGAAACTATCCGCGCCTACGTTGGCAAGCCGCTGATTATCACATCGTGCTTTCGCAGCGAGCGCGTGAATAAGCTGGTTGGTGGCAGCCCCACCAGCGCACACCGACACGGATTGGCGGCGGATTGCGATGCAATGGGCATGACTTCGCTTGCCTTCGCCAAGTTGATTATCCAAATGCGCGACGAAGGCAAAATTGCCTTTGACCAGTTGATTTTGGAGTTCCCCGAGCGGGGCGATGGCGCATGGGTGCATATTGGGTTTAGGCGCAATAGTCCGCTGCGCAATCAGATTTTGACGGCAACCAAACGCGGCGGGAAAACCGTGTATTTGCAGGGGTTGCAGGTGTGATTTCAGGCTGCCTGAAATGTCTAACCGCTGTTAAGCAAGGTGGTTAGATATCCGTAAAATTTTTTTAAATCATTTGCTTTTGGTAAGCAAGATTGAGCGATGTTTAAGCAACTTTTGGAGATTAACCATGAAAACATTAACTAAAACTTATTTGGAAACTTTGATTAAAAACGCGGAATATATCCGCCATGAAAACTCTACGCTGACGATTTGCGTTTTAACACTGAACAGCGGATTTGTTGTAACTGGGGAAAGTGCTTGCATTAGCCCTGAAAATTTTGACGCAGAAATCGGACGCAAAATAGCCTATGACGATGCGTTTGAGAAACTTTGGCAGTTGGAGGGTTATCATCAGAAAGCATTACTTGCCCAAGTAAACTTGGCAGAACAAACAGAGTTTTCCTTTGGGCAGGCTCTCGCCATGTTGAAACTCGGTTATCGTGTGGCTCGCAAGGGTTGGAACGGAAAGGGGCTTTCTATTGAGCTGCAAACACCTGATGAAAACAGCAAAATGACGCTGCCATATTTGTTTATAAACTATCCTGCCACGCCAGCAAGCGATACCGCACCTGCTAATCATATCAATGCCCGTGCACCGTGGTTAGCGAGCCAAACGGATATGCTGGCAGAAGATTGGGTTTTAGTGGAATAACAATTCAGGCTGCCTACAAATGGCAGCCTGAAAAGGAAAGACGATGAACAAAACTCTACTCTACACACTCGCTGCCATTGCTGTTGCATTCGCCCAATATCACACCTTGCAACGGTGGCACGACAAGGGCTACAACGAAGCGGCTGCCAAGTATGAGCGGCAGGCGTTGGAAGTGGAAAACGCGCGTATCCATGCTGTACGCCAAACCGAACAGCAAACCGCGCAAGTTTACGCGGCAAAATTGCAAACCATTGAACAGGAGAAACAAGATGCACAAACTGCTAATGCTACTCTGCGCCGTGAGCTTGACCGCTTGCAACAGCGTATCACCCAACAAAGTCGTCAAGGAGCAAGTGTTAAAAACTTGCCCGAAACCGCCCGCCCATCCACCGATGCACGCGCTGCCCAAGGCTGGGTTTTACTCGGAGAGTGCGGCAAACGATATGCGGCAATGGCTGAAATAGCAGATGGGCAGCGGGATAAGCTGGCGCGCTGGCAGGCTTGGGGGGAGGCGGTGGATGGGATGCTTGAAAAGCCTTAATCCAGCATATCGGCAATTTCCGCCATATCGGGGCGGTAATACACATTGAGCAAAATGCTTAAATCGCGATGTCCTGATATTTTCGCCAGCGTTTCCACAGGTACTTTTTTGGATAGTCGCGTTAGGGCTTCGCGGCGGCTATCGTGGAAATGCAAATCTTGGATGCCGCAATTATCGCGGGCGCGGCGAAACAGCACATCCAAACTTCTAACAGTAATGGCAAAGACTGTTTCGGGGTGGATGCCTTGCAATTTGCGTAGCAATTCCAGCGCGCGGAGCGAAAGTGGCACATCGCGGCTATGCCCGTTCTTGGTCATCGGCAGGTGGGCGATGCGGCGGTTAAAGTCTATGTTGCCCCATGTTAAGCCGCAAATTTCGCCTGCCCGCATAGCGGTTTCTATGGCAAAAAGGAAGGCGATGGCGCAACGTTGGGTGATTAGATGCGGGCGATCGTTTTCTGCATAGTGCAAGGCTTCGCAGATTTGTTGGATTTCTTGTTCGGTGGGGCGGCGGGTGCGTTCTTTGGAGGCTTTGGGTTTGCTGATTTTGCGCACGGGGTTTTCGCGCAGGAGCCCCCATTCTTTCATGGCGTGTTCGCAGACGGCGGAAAGTGTGGATAATTCGCGTATTACGCTGTCGGTTGATACTTGTTGCAGGCGCTCGTCGCGCCAGTCGGCAAAGTCTTGCGGGCGCAGGTTTTCCAAACGGATGTGCGCTAGCGATGATTTTAAAATGCCGTTGATGCGGTAGGTTTCGGAACGGCTGCCGCGTTTTTTGATGGTTTCCGTCTCCAAATATCGTTGTAAAATGTCGCCAAAGAATACGTTACGGCTTTGGTTGCCTTGCAGTCCGTCTCGGATTTCGGTTTCTACGCGCGCTGCCCATGCTTTGGCATCGGAATGACGCTCAAAGGTGGCGGAGCGTGAAACGCCGCGCATTCGGATTTGGACGCGCCATTTGTCGCCGCGTTGGATAATGGTTGCCATGGTGTTTTGGGTGTAATTTTTGGTGCAATCATTATCGGTTAAAAGCGGTTTTGTGTGTAGATTGAGTGGGTGTGTTATTTTTTAATACGTTGTTTTATAGAGTGAAATAGGGTGTTTGTGTAGAATAGGTGGGTGTTTGGCGTTGCTGGTCTCGGGCACCAACCATATCAAAACACTACTACTCATTTGGGTAGTATTTTTTTTTATCTTAATTCAACGTGCTTGTGCGCTATAACTTCTTGTTTTCTTATAATAACAGCAATGATGCGCGCTATTTGGCAAGCAGACGATAAACCATTGCGATGGCAGTAGGCAAGATAAACGGGAAGGGACGAAGCATTGGATTTGCCTAGGCAGAGACGGCAGCAAAACGTTTCATCCACCCAAGCCACATTATTCCTGCGTAGGAATAACGGCGTTTGTGCTTTTCAGGCTGCCTTGCTTGTTTTGCGAAGCATTAAATAAAGAGATGGGTGCACGATTAAAGCATTGTTTTAATAGCATGAAAGGCAGCCTGAAAACGAGTAAAGCGCGTTGTTGGACAACGATGGCAACTGTTGCTCAACGCTCGTGCTATTTCAATTTTCAGGCTGCCTCATCGTACCCCAAACAACACTTCAAAAAAGGAACAACCATGAGCATTAAAGACTGGGCTGCTGGCGAACGCCCGCGCGAAAAACTGCTGGAACGCGGCGCGAGCGCGTTAAGCGATGCCGAATTGCTGGCGATTTTGCTGCGCGTGGGCACGCAAGGTATGAGCGCAGTGGATTTATCGCGCTCGCTGTTGGATGCCTACGGCGGCTTGGGTGGCGTGATGCACGCTTCCGTTGCCGAGTTGAGCAAACACAAAGGCATGGGCTTGGCTGCCTACGCCCAGTTTGCCACCGTGTTGGAAATTGGACGGCGCGTGTTGGGCGAGGAATTACGCCAAGCCTCGCTGTTGAACACGCCGCAAGCGGTGGGCGATTATTTGCGCCTGCGCATTGGGTATGAGCGCGTGGAAATCAGCTTCGCGCTGTTTTTGGATGCTAACAACCACCTGCTCGCCGCCGAAGAAATCGCACGGGGCACGTTGTCCGAAAGCGTGGCTTATCCGCGCGAAATTGCCCGTTTTGCCCTGCAACACCACGCCGCTGCCGTGATTTTTGCCCACAACCATCCCTCAGGCAGCCTGAAACCGTCGCCCGCCGATTTTGCCTTTACCCAACGCCTCCACGCCGCGCTCGCGCTGCTGGATATTGTGCTGCTTGACCACCTTATCGTTACCGCCGCCGCCACCGTATCGTTTACCGAGCAAGGCTGGTTACAGCCTTTTCAGGCAGCCTGAAAAGAAATTTAGTACAATCCCTCTCCTTTCTTTGCACAAGCCAACGCCATGACTCAACACCAAGCCCGCAAACGCTTTGGGCAAAACTTCCTGCAAGACACCCGCATCATCGCCGATATTGTGAACGCTGTTCGCCCGCAACCTGATGATATTGTGATAGAAATTGGGCCCGGTCTCGCCGCGATCACCGAGCCGCTTGCCCGCCAGCTCAACCAGCTACACGTTTGCGAAATTGACCGCGACATCATCGCCCATCTGAAAAAACAACCCTTTGCCAGCAAGCTCGTTATCCACGAAGGCGACGTGTTGAACTTTGATTTTCGCCGCATCGCAGGGCGCAAAAAAATCGTTGGCAACCTGCCCTATAACATTTCCACGCCGCTGCTGTTTAAGTTGGCAGAAGTGGCGGATGAAGTGATTGATATGCACTTTATGCTGCAAAAAGAAGTCGTTGAGCGCATGGTTGCCGCTCCCAAAACCAACGACTACGGGCGGCTAAGCGTGATGCTGCAATACTTTTTTGACATGGAAAGCCTGATAGACGTGCCACCCGAAAGTTTTATCCCCGCGCCGAAAGTGGATTCGGCGGTGGTGCGCATGATTCCCGTGGCGGGGCGCATCGGCACGGCGCAGGATTTTACCCACTTTGCTGATTTGGTGTGCTTGGCGTTTCATCAGCGGCGCAAAACGCTGCGCAATAATCTAAAAGGCGTGGCCAGCGATGAAGATTTGCAAGCCGTGGGCATTTTGCCTACGCAGCGGGCGGAAGAAGTGGCGGCGGCGCAGTATGTGGTGTTGAGCAATTATTTGCTTTATGGAATAGATAAGAGATGACACATAGGGCACGATTTCGTAATACACGCAGCGGAATTTCGTATATCGCAAGAAATAATGAAGCTAAATCAGAAGACAATGGATTAGATGGCTTTGAGAAAATGATGAGCCTAGCAGTTAAATTGAGCATTGCTACTGGTTTTTTGATTGTTTTTATTTACTGTTTTTTTGAAATTAACTGGTTTCCTATTGGATTATCACTTTCTGATACCGTAGGATTTATAATGGTGGCATTAGGGTTGGGGATGGTAATGCTTGTAATAGCGTTACCACTTCTTATAGCAACATTTGCGGTAATTGAAGAGGGAAATAAGAATAATGGATATAAAAACTTTCCTTTTTGGATAAAATTTTGTTTTTGTGCAATTTTAGCTTTTATTATTGTGAAAAGACTTGGTGAAAATAAAGATCATTTTTATACATCATTGATATGGTTTTATATTATCACAGCAATTATTATTATAATT